>NZ_LTCC01000005.1:0-103748 GCF_002894025.1 Moraxella sp. RCAD0137 | reverse complement strand
CCATTTTTCTTTATACTGTCACTGAGGCAGGTTGGACATTTGATTTCTAGAGTTATTCGCATTTCTCTATTTTATCAAAATTCAACCTGCTTTGTTTCAGCATACTTTTTGAAACACCACCGAAATACTAAGTTCAATACTCAAATCAAAGGGTGTTATGAGTTTTGAGTCAGTTTTGGATGCAATAAGTGATTACACCACAAAATCTTTGCCCAGATACACTTTTCTCACCAATTCATTATTTAAGATCTCATCTTTATTACCTTCAGCAATGATGGTACCTTCAGACACAATATAGGCTTTTTGGCAAATCGAGAGTGTTTCTCGGACATTGTGATCGGTGATCAGAACACCAATCCCACGATCACGCAACGCCTCAATCACTTGCATAATATCACCCACTGAAATCGGATCAACCCCAGCAAATGGCTCATCCAGCAGAATAAACTTTGGATCAGATGCCAAACACCGAGCGATCTCACAGCGACGACGCTCACCACCGGACACGCTCATACCAAGCGAATGGCGCACATGCTCAAGGTGAAACTCCGCCATCAATTTCTCTAGCTCAGCAGTTTGTGCGGCTTTATCCAAATCCTTGCGCGTTTGCAAAATCGCCATGATATTTTGTTCGATGGTCAATTTGCGGAAAATCGAGGCTTCTTGAGGCAGATAACCAATGCCTTGCGCCGCTCGTTCGTGCATGGCATTTTTTGAGATGTCTTTGCTGCCAAGCATCACCTGTCCTTTGTCCATCGGCACAAGCCCGATGACCATATAAAAGCTTGTGGTCTTGCCAGCACCATTCGGGCCTAGGATCCCAACCACTTGACCTTGCTCAATCTCAAAAGACACATCTTTGACCACCCAGCGTTGGCCATAGCGCTTACCCAGATGTCGCATTGATAATGTTGTCATGATTTGCCTTAGCGGAGGCCGCTTCTAGAGCCAGAGTCGCTTGGTGGGAAGACCAGCTCAACGCGCTGCCCTGCACCAGCATTGGCCTCGACATCACCTTCTGATAGGCTGTAGCGGATGGTGTTGCCAGAGAAGCTTGAGCCTGCTTGTGTTAATCTGGCATTACCCGTCAAAGTTACGATGCCTGTAACGGCATTATAATCGATGCGATTGGCTTGACCCTTGGCCAGACCTTTTTCTTGGGTCACAACTTGCTGCATGGTTGCAGGTCGGCCTGTCGCCACTGCCGATCTGATGCTGCGATTATTAGTGTCCAGATTCACCGTCAAATTATCTGCGGCGATTTTTAGTGTGCCTTGTTCAATCGTGACCTTGCCTGAATAAGTGGTCACGCCAGTACGCTCGCTATAAGTGGCACGGTCAGCCAGCAAGCGAATCGGTTGATTGGCATCAGATGGCAATGCCGATGCAATCATCGGCGCACTGAGAATGCACGCTAAAAATAAAGACTTTGTAAATACAGATTGAGTTAACATATCGACTCTTAAAATTAAGCTAAAATATTAATTTAATAAACAACTAAATCATCCACCGACTCGCCCAAAGACCTATAACTATCATCGATGGACTGATACCGTATATAAACCACTAATGGCATCAAATCTTGTTAAAATAAAGGCTGATTTTGGCGCTTGGGCGGATCAAAGATCACCTCAATCTTATCAAATTCATATTCACCAGTTTGAAGATTGGCACGAAAACCAGCCGCCTTAAAGCTATCGCTACCTTGTGTGACCACCAAAGGCTCATTACTCATGACTGTGCGTGCTTTGGTATTGCCCATCAAAGCATTGCCTGTGATAACGAGTTCAGCCTTATCAGCCACAGCGGCACGCACCAAGCGAAATCCTTGGGATAGGTTCAGCTCGCCACTGCCCTGATTCAGCGTTGCCCTGCTGGCTGTCAAAGTGTACTGCTCGCCTTCAGGCGGCTGCCAGACGATGGTCGCCCCAAGCATCTCATCCTCGCCTGCTGCATTTTGCACCAATGAGTCTGCCGTCAGCGTGTATTCGGTCTCGCCAGTCTCAGGGTCGGTCTGCACTGCCTTTATCTCGGTCACTTCATAACTGGTCACAGGCGCATCGGGAACGGCAGGTTTGATCTCGACATCCTCTTGATAAAAAAACCAAGCAGCCACTGCCAACGCCATCACCCCAAGCACGCCTAGAATGCGAAAATTCATATCAATCCTTAGTGAAACTGCGCAATAAAGGCATCGTAATGACCTTGTGCTTGCAAAATCAAGTCACACACTTCACGCACTGCCCCATTACCGCCTGTCTTGTCAGTGACAATGTCGGCCACCGCTTGCGTCTCAGCACAGCCATTTGGCACACTGATGCCCAGCCCTGCTTCACGCACAGCTTTTAGGTCGGGCAAATCATCGCCCATATAAGCACACTCGTCTAGCGACAAACCCAACTGCTCCGCCAAGCCAGACAAAGCAGTAAATTTATCATCACGACCTTGAATCAGATGGTGAATACCAAGTTCTCGAGCGCGACGCTCAACCATCGGTGATGTGCGACCTGTGATGATGGCAATCTCAATGCCAAAAGATTGTAGCGCCTTGATGCCTACGCCATCTTGGACATAAAATGCCTTGGTCTCGACATCATAGGAATTATAAATAATCTTACCGTCGGACAAAATACCATCGACATCCATCGCAAATAGCTTAATCCGCTGGGCTTTTTGTTTGATAGAATCGGCCAGTTGCATCTTAGCTTACCCCTGCTTTTAGCAAATCATGAATACTGATCACACCAATCAAGCGTTCATCGTCTAGCACCAGTAACTGACTGATGGCATTTTCGTTCATCACAGTCAGTGCATCGGAGGCGCGCATCTGTCCACTGGTGCTTTTTGGTGTTTTGGTCATCAGCTCACCGATTTGAACAGACAAATCAGTATTTTGTGCAAGCTTACGGCGTAAATCCCCATCGGTGAAAATCCCCACCACTTTATCAGCATCATCAACCACGACTGCAAGACCTAGGCGACCTCCTGTCATCACAAGCAAAGTGTCATTTAGACTTGCCGACTCTTTGATGATCGGCAAATTATCCGTGTGCATCACATCTTGGACACGAGTCAATAACTTACGCCCCAATGCGCCCGCAGGATGTGACAAGGCAAAATCATTACTGGTAAAGCCACGAGCGTGCAGCAGCGCTACCGCCAAAGCATCGCCAAGTGCCAAAGTCGCTGTAGTCGATGATGTCGGAGCAAGCCCAAGTGGGCACGCTTCTTCGGAGCGACCCAGCGTCAAAGCGATATCCGCAGACTTTGGTAATACGCCACGCTTATCACGGCTGATGCTAATGAGCGGAATGCCAAGCTGCTTCACGACAGGTAATAGCATCCGAATCTCATCCGACTCGCCAGAGTTGGAGATCGCGATCAGCACATCGCCTTTGACCAGCATTCCCAAATCGCCATGCCCTGCCTCACCCGGATGCATAAAAAACGCTGGCGTTCCTGTAGATGCAAAGGTCGCTGCAATTTTACGCCCAATATGACCAGATTTACCCATACCCGTCACCACCACACGACCCGAGCACGCCAAAATCGCTTGACACGCTTGGGTAAATCGCTCATCTAGCTCATCAATCAATAAATCCAAAGCTTTTTGTTCGGTGCGGATGGCATTGATACCATCTTGGATAAAATCCGTCATCACAGGGGCTGTATCTGTCATAATTGCTTGATATTCATTCAATTAAAAAAGGGTATGATAGCATATTTTGCGGGCGGATTGATGGCTATTTTGGCAAATTTTCATGCCGATAACCAAATTTTACATTTGCTCAAAAATCAAAAAAACTTGCAAACAGACCTTTTGCCTATTTGCAAGCTCTTATCATTAAATCAATCAGCGAAAATCAGCTGTCAAATTCATCTTCATCATTACCAAATTTGGCATCCGCTTTGGCATCAAAGCCTTGGCGATTAAAGCTACGAGTATCATTATTTTCAAACGATTTGCCATCAAAGCCACGCTCTTCGAACCCTTGACGGTCAAAGCCTTGGCGTTCAAAACCCATGCCAGTAGATGTGCTACGGTCAAAGCCTGATTGCATACCACCCATACCGCCTTGATAACCCATATTGCTACGGTCAAAGCCTTGACGTTCAAAACCTGCTTGTGGCGTACGAGTAAAGCCACCTTGTGGACGGCTGCCACCTTGATAGCCACCACCCATACCGCTACGCTCAAAGCCTTGGCGTTCAAAGCCGCCGCCTTGATAAGTGCCACTACTCATTACGCCAATATTAGCCCCTTGATAGCCACCTGATACAGGTGCAGAACCCCCTTCGGTGCGTGGGTTACGAGTTGGTACGACGGTAGAAATGGCGTGCTTATACACCATTTGGCTAACGGTGTTTTTTAGCAATACGACATATTGGTCAAATGATTCGATTTGACCTTGTAGCTTGATGCCATTGACCAAAAAAATCGAAACAGGAATACGGTCTTTACGCAGCGCGTTCAAAAATGGGTCTTGCAAGGTTTGTCCTTTTGACATACGACTCTCCACATAAAATAGCTCATGCAATGCAAAAAAGGCTGTGCCTAACGTTGGTGCGATTGCAAGAATTGCTTTTGTACTTGTTCTATGCTATCAAATGAAGCTATTGTAACATTGGTTATAGTTGGATTATCCATCAAGGCAAGTTGTTTTAGCCAAGTATATTGGCGTTTTGCTAATTGCCTTGTTGCATATAATGCCTTATTTTTCATATCTTGACAAGATAAATCCCATAAGTTAATCGGGGTTTTTGTCGATTTTTTTGGAAAATTGGCTGAAATCTCATTGATGATTTGCTCATCTGTTAGTTTTGAGAAATTTGATTGATAATATTGATGCATCGTTGGGTGATTGACCACACTCTCATGGCGAATGCGGCACAGATGTTCAAGCACTTGCCGATAGCCGACACAGCGCATCGACGGCATATCCACATCCAGTGCTGGATGTTCGTTAATCAGCCCAATCACTTCATCCACAAAGCCATCTGCCCACATGATATCCAGCCTGCGACCGATACGCTCATGCAGCCAAGCACGATCAGGCGTGACAACAATGCCATACCACTGCCATTTTGGGTCATGGCTTAGGGCGACTTTTGGGGTGTCTTGCCAAAGGCTCATTGGCTTGCCTGTTTGTAAATGTACTTCAACAGCACGGGTGATACGCTGGGTATCTGACGGCTTAAGCTTTTGGCAGATGATCGGATCATGAGCGAGTAGATAGTCATACAGTGCTTGATTGCCTTCATTGTCAAGCCACTGACTCACCCTTTCACGAACCGACTGGTCGGTTTCTGGTACGCTAGAAATACCATCCAACAACGCCATATAGTACATCATCGTACCACCGACCAATAGCGGAATCTTGCCCCGCTGATGAATCTCATGTACCAGTCGCTCGACATCCGCCACAAAATTCGCCACACTATAAGTCTTGGTCGGAGAAATAATATCCACCAGATGATGGGGAAATTGGGCAAGCTCATCGGCAGTTGGCTTGGCAGTGCCGATATTCATACCTTGATAAATCAATGCACTATCCACCGACACAAGTTCAAATCGCCCTGTTTGATACAGTCTAAACGCCAAATCCGTCTTACCACTGGCGGTCGGCGACATCAGACAGATGACACTATTGTCGGGCATATCTTGATAATGCGGTAGTGATGACATTTAAGAAGCCTTGATAAATTCAAGCACACGGCAATCATCTGCTTGACGAGTCAAATTAATCAGATAATCAGGCTTTGGCAGATTGGATTCGGCACGGCTCGCCCATTCGATGATGACAAGGCTATCATGCTCATCAAAATATTCAAAAAATCCAATATAATCAAGCTCTTCTGGGTCATTGAGTCGGTATAAATCAGCATGATAAACCGGCTTGATGCCTGTTTTTGTATGGATTTGATAAGGTTCAACAAGTGTATAAGTTGGGCTTTTGACCGCACCAGTATGCCCCATGGCTTGTAGCCAATAGCGAGTCAGCGTCGTCTTACCCGCACCCAAATCCCCTGACAGCCACACACTGCCCGTCAGATTCATATCAGCCAGCTGCTGGGCAAAAGCCTTGGTATCAGTTTCATTATTTAGGATAATTTTCATATGCTCAAACTTGGACTTGCAAATCCACAGAGGGATTGATGAATGGCTTGCCTGCTTTTAGCTTATCATACATCATTGGATCGCCCCATTCTGCCTTGACTTGCTCACTAAATTCAAAGTCAGCCAAATCAAGCTTGCCCATTTGTTCATTGGCAACATCATCGCCAAAGCACTGTGCATAGCCTGTCGCTGTCTCATGGACGATAACCGAGTACACATGGACATCTTGCTCGCCATTTTGCATTTGCGTTTGTTTTAAGATGGCGTCTGCCCAAAAGAAAATCACACGGCTAAATTGCTCAGCTGACGGTGAGACAGGTAAGCTCACCCAACGCGCACTAAAGTCTTTGCAAGCTTGAATATAGCTTGGATCATCCTTGTTCCAAAAAGTGATGGCATGATCAAAGCTGTCAATGATGTCCTTGATATTACCCTTAAGTAGCCCAAAATCATAGACCATCTGCCCATGATCCAAGCGATGCGCTTCCAAAATCAACTCAACTTGATAACTATGCCCATGAATGGAGCGTTTGCAGCGATCCGATGAGCAGTTGCGGACGATGTGAGCATTTTCGAATTTAAACAGTTTGCGAATACGCATGAGATGCCTTTATTATTTTGATCATATGATTTTATTATAGCATAAATTTTCATAGCAACATAAAAAACGCACCCAAGTTGGCTTGAGTGCGTCATCTGTACTGCGTTTATCAGGCAAATTCCAACAAGCGATCGCCGTCTTTATCGGTAATACGAGTTGGTAAGCCCATTTGATTGAGTAGATTGATGAATGGGCGCGCATCAAGCTCTTCGACATTGACCATCGTGCCGACATTCCACTCACCTGTCGCGATCAAAATTGCCGCTGCAACCGGTGGTACGCCTGCCGTATAAGAGATGCCCTGACTGCCAACTTCACGATAAGCTTCTTCGTGATCAGCGATATTATAAATAAAAATCTCGCTATCGACGCCGTCTTTTTTGCCTTTGAGCTTGTTGCCGATGCAGGTTTTGCCTTTATAATTGGGCGCAAGACTTGCTGGATCTGGCAGGACTGCTTTGACCACTTTTAATGGCACAACTTCCAAACCTTCGGCAGTTTTGACAGGTTGTTCTGACAACAGACCTAAGTTTTTTAGTACCCCAAAGACATTCATATAATGTTCGCCAAACCCCATCCAAAAGCGGATATTTGGCACATTTAGATTCTTGTGCAATGAATGCAGCTCATCATGTCCTGATAGGTAGCTGTTTTGGACGCCGACCACAGGTAGATCATCCGTGCGTTTGACTTCAAACATCTGATTGGTTTGCCATTGACTATTTTGCCAAGAATAAACAACACCAGTAAATTCACGGAAATTGATTTCAGGGTCAAAATTGGTGGCAAAATATTTGCCATGACTGCCAGCATTGATATCAATAATATCAATATCTGTGACAGTATCTGTATCAAAATACTCTACACCCAAGCGTGCATAGGCATTTACCACCCCAGGGTCAAATCCGATACCCAAAATCGCTGTCACACCTGCCTTCTTAAAGGCGTCACGCTTTTTCCACTCGTAATTCTCATACCATGGTGGCGCTTCACAAATCTTGGTCGGATCTTCATAAATCGCCGTATCCAAATAATGCGCACCTGTCTCAATACACGCATCCATCACGCTCATATTAACAAATGGTGAGCCGACATTGATGACGATATGTGCATCAATCGAACGAATCAACTGTACAAGCTGCTCAGTATTCAAAGCATCGACAGCGTGCGTATGCAAGATGGCATCTTTCTTAAAACTGCCCTTTTCGGCGACGCTACTGGCGATGGTATCGCATTTTTCTTTGGTGCGTGATGCAATATGAATCTCGCCAAAAACATCATTTGCCATCGCGCATTTGTGTGCCACGACTTGTGCGACGCCACCAGCGCCAATAATCAAAACATTCGGTTGAGTCATGATAAATCCTCCTTTGTGCTTAAAAACTAAGCAACATCAATATTATGCATGAATTAAAAAGGAAGACTTCAAGGAAAATCCATGCACCCAACATCCATCAATACTTACAAAATCACAAGCATGATAAAGCTTAGAATAATAACGAGTATTTGGTGATTTTTCAACCGTTTGATGATGAATTTATGCCAAATTTGGATAATTTATGACAAGCTATTTTTATAATCATCATAATCAAACTGACGCTGTACGACCACTTCGCCATCTTGACGGATAATGACAATGGACGGCATATCAACACCATTAAACCAGTTTTTCTTCACCATGGTATAAGCAGCGGCATTGCCAAAGGCGACTTTATCACCGATTTGTAGCGGTTCATTCAGTGTATAATCCCCAAAAATATCCCCCGCCAAGCACGACTTGCCATAGATACGCACCGCCGTCTCATCTGCTGTCACACCATCAAAATCACCGCCTTTAATATCATAAGCAGTATCATTGACATAGGCAAGCGGTGATGACTGACGATAAATCAGCAAATCTAACATATGTGCTTCGATGGACGCATCCACCACCGCCAAAGGCTTGCCATTATGCAAGGTGTCAAGCACGCTCGTTACCAAGACTGCCCCTTGGTGAACAGATGCCTCACCAGGCTCTAGATAAATCTGTACGCCGTATTTGGTGGCGAAATCTTTGAGTCGATTGGCAAATTTATCTAAAGGATAGTCAGGATCAATAAAGTGAATACCGCCACCAAAACTCACCCAATCAAGGCGATGAAACAGCTCGCCAAATCGCCCTTCGATATCTGCCAGACTTTGGCTAAACGCCTCAAAATCGGCATTTTCGCAGTTATTATGAATCATCACACCGCTGATACTATCTGCCACTGCCATGATCGCCTCGACATCATGCTCACCAAGTCGACTAAAGGGTCTGGCAGGATCAGCGATGATGAATGATGAATTACTGGTTTGTGGATTTAATCTTAGGCCAACAGGGATGTTTTTGGCAGCAGCTTTTTTGCCAAAGCGAGCCAATTGATTAAATGAATTAAAAATAATCTTATCGGCATACTCGAGAACTTCATCAATCTCATGCTCACTATAAGCAACGCTATAAGCGTGCGTCTCACCACCAAAGCATTCTTTGCCAAGGCGAACCTCTTTTAAAGATGATGATGTCGTGCCATGCAGATATGGCTTCATCGACTCAAACACCCCCCAAGTGGCAAAGCATTTGAGCGCAAGCAATGCCTTAGCACCGCTGGCTTGGCACAGCTTTTCGGTGATGACAAGGTTATCAATAATGGCTCGCTCATCGAGTAGATAATACGGTGTAGGCAGTTTGGCAAGGGCTTGTTTTTGGTCATCCGTTAAGCGATGAAAAAATTGACTCATGGGCTTTTTCCTTGATAAAATCAGGTGATAATTTCAGGCTTATTGTAACAAATTTTGGTGCTTTTGAGGTTAAAAAGTTAAAATCGATTTTGGCGGTTTTAGGGGCTTACTATGGCAAAACTACTCATCCTGCTTGGCGCAGTGTTATTGATTCTTGGGGTCGTGCTGAGCCTATTTCCCAATGCTTTGTCGTGGTTTGGCAAGCTGCCTGGTGACATCAGCCATCGCTCAGCTGATGGCAGCGTACGTATATATTTTCCCATCGTGACGATGATTGTCATCAGCTTGGTACTTGGTATTTTATTGAATGTTTTTCGTCGTTAGAGGCATTGGGCGAGTTTTGATTGATAAAATAAACAAATATCGCCATCTTTGACTACAAAAAGCTACGCACCAAGATGTATTTTGTGAATAAAGTTTGTTAAAATAGCCCTTCAACTCACAGATTTTTATTATAAATTGATTCATTATGGATAATATCTCAGCATCTCAGCCTGTTCATCACACACATAAGCCCACCGATCAGCCAGCGATGGATCAGTATGTCCAAGCCGACAAGACTTCAGCTTTTCAGGCGGACGCACAGGCAGAAAGCCTGATCAGCGACAGTTTGCTGTTGGGTTGGCAGCAGGCATTTGGTAACATCAAACATGGCTATGTCAAAGCCGCTGACAGTCTGGTCGATGAGATCTGGGTGACATTAACCCAACAACAGGTCAACGATGCGCTGTATAAATTTGTCACCAAGAATGTCAAAATGCTACACAATCTTAAGCTTGATATCCATGAAGGCTGGCTGCGACTGTCTTGTACGGTGGATATAATGGGCATTTTTGCAACAGTGGCGAGCAATTTTGAATTGGTGCATCTGCAGCTTGACCGCCATACTCAGCGCTTGGTGCTGCGACAAATCAGCGACACTGACATCATCGAACTGCACACCAAACAATGGTACAAGGCACCAGCAGCGCGCATGGCCGTGGGGGCGTATCGTTTGTTTTTACGCAAAGATCCGCTGCCTTTTATTTTAAGCAGCATTAAAATCAAAGGCATTCCTTTCACCGAACATAAAGGTGATGTCATCTATCTTGAGATCGGTCGTTGGCTAAAAAACAGCGAAATGATCATGACAAACCTAAAAAAAGCACAGGTCAATGACGGAGAGCTTGGAGCGCAGCAGCTGCTACTGAAAATTCAGCCGAATTTTGGTGAGATTTTAAGCCTTGGCGATCCAAACGCCGACATCATCAGCGAAAAAGACAATCCAGACAAACAAGAGCAAAAATCCAGCTGATCCCTATGTCGATCGCATCTGACCTAAATTGATGGACCTGATCATCTACTGCCCAATGCTTGAAGCTTTGGGCAGTTTGTTATTCTGCTATTATCAAGCGCTCAATAAAGGCCATCAATTCTGCTTCCTCGACGCCTTTGGTATTAATCTGATACAGTCGATCTTTGATGATGATCTCAGCGCTATAATATACCACTGACTTTTTGCCCACGAAGCGCTCTAACTGCATCGGCACACCCAAGACTTGCTGATTTTGCAATTCTTTGATGCGCAGCAGTGGCTCGGCAACATCGATACCTGTTTCAAAAACCTCAATCCTTTGCTTGGCATCTGGCCGCTCAAACAAGCGATAAATCGTCCGATATACGCCATCAGCCATCGGATCATCGTACTCACGCCCCGTCAGCACAAACCCTACTGGCACAAGCTCATTCAACGGCGCAGGCTCAAAGGCAGTGGGCTTTTTACGGCCAAAGCGGTAGCTCATCTTAGCGTGCGTGGCTTGTTTAAACTGGGCACTCATCGCACCTGTCAGGCTGCCTGTGCGCTGAAGCGTCCTGAGCTGTTGCCGATGGCGCTGTGGATGCTCACTGTCATTTAAGCTGATATAATTGACATAAACTGGCTTGGGATCAGCCTCTGCAGCGATCGCTTCATTGATGATGCTAACCGGCACAGGCGATGTCACCGCCTGTTTTGGTGATGTACGCAAATACAAAAAGCCTGTCAGCGCCATTCCACCAACCACGGCAGCAGCTAAAGATATTTTTTGTTTTTTGGATAATCGCATTCGGCCACCCACCTTATTTGGATCGTTTGGTCTCAAAGTCATCAGCCGCGTCAGGAAATAGGCTCGGTTGATTGTCATTATTGGGATAATAGCTGACTTTTGCTGTGCCATCAAGCACACAACAACACGCCAAAACCTCATTGTCATTCAATGCCGCAATCGGCGCGCGCACATAGCGCACAGTACCCGTATTGGTGACAAGGTTCATGCGACAAGCACCACAATAGCCCTGCCGACATTCATAACGCACCGTCTGATGCTCTGTGCGTATCATGCCATCGAGTAACGATTCATTGTCATGCAAATAAAATCGCGCCTCATCGGTAAAAACCCAACCCATATTACTAATCTTAATTGTATTTGTTATTATTTATCAATATAAACAGTAAAAGGGATCAAATTATCCCAGTTCAAAGCTTCATTGTAGCCGATAAAATTGGGCTTGTCATCAACAAGCCCATCATTTATTTGCAACTGATCGTGATTACAACTCAAAATCATCCAGATCCACATCATCCAAATCAGCATCAATCTGTCCAACTAGATAAGTTGTAATTTCAGTTTCTTGCGGGGCGACCTGCACATTATCCGATGATAGCCATGTGTTGATCCATGGAATTGGATTGCTTTTGGTGTCAAAAATCGTCGGCAAGCCAATCGCCATCATGCGCGTATTGGTGATAAATTCAACATATTGGCACAGAATATCACGATTAAGTCCAATCATTGAACCATCTTTAAACAAATAATCCGCCCACGCTTTTTCTTGCTCGGCAGCACTGCGGAAAATCTCAATCGCCTCTTCTTGGCAGGCTTCAGCGATTGCCATCATCTCAGGATCATCCTTGCCTTGACGCATCAGATTGATGATATGCTGCGTACCATTTAGGTGCAATGCCTCATCGCGAGCGATCATCTTGATGATTTTAGCATTGCCCTCCATCAGCTTACGCTCAGCGAAGGCAAATGAACAGGCAAATGACACATAAAAACGAATCGCCTCAAGCACATTGACAGCAACAATGCACAGATACAGCTGTTTTTTGAGATTTTGAAGTGTCACTTCATAAGTTTCGCCATCGACTTGATAAACCCCTTCACCATGCAAATCGTACAGTTTGGCACAAGTGTGCAAATCATCATAATATTTGGCGATGTCGGTAGCACGCTCTAGGATATGTTGATTGTCAATGATATCATCAAAAATCTTACTCGGATCATTGACGACATTACGGATGATGTGCGTATAGCTACGTGAGTGAATGGTCTCGCTAAACGACCATGTCTCAATCCAAGTCTCAAGCTCAGGAATCGACACCAAAGGCAACAATACCACATTCGGGCTACGGCCTTGGATGCTATCCAACAGCGTTTGATATTTTAGATTACTTAAAAAGATATGCTGTTCATGAGCGGATAATTCAGCAAAATCAATACGATCTTTTGAGACATCAATCTCTTCAGGACGCCAAAAGAATGATAACTGCTTTTCGATCAGCTGCTCAAAAATTGGGTGCTTTTGTTGGTCATAACGAGAGACATTGACTGGCTGTCCAAAGAACATTGGCTCTTTTAATACATCGTTTTTATTTTGACAAAAGATGGAATAATGCATGACAAATCCTAAATAAACGCTGCTTTTTCTTGGGCGGATTTATCATAAACACCGCCAATACAATAACCGATAATCATATCATAAAAGCAAAAATTTACCAATCACCGCTCAAAAAATTTCTTTTGAACGGTGATCATGGTTGTCACATCAATTCGCCAATTGATCAAGCCCACGCGACAAATCATTGATGATATCACGCGCGTCTTCAAGACCGACAGACAGGCGAATCAAGCCATCAGTCACGCCTGCCTCAATACGCTGCTCTGGCGTCATGCGAAAATGCGTCGTGGTCGCAGGATGAGTAATTGTCGATTTGGCATCACCCAAATTATTAGTAATACTAATCACTCTTGTGCTGTCAATCACCTGCCATGCCGCCGCTTGATCCGCCACCTCAAAGCCGATGATCGCCCCAAATGCACCGCCAGCCACATCCAGTGCGGTGTGCTGTCTTTTGGCAACTTCATGGCTTGGATGACTTGGCAAACCTGAAAAATGTACTTGCTTTACCTTAGGATGATTGGCAAGAAATTCGGCGACTTGATTGGCATTCTCACAGTGTGCTTTCATGCGTAATGACAAGGTCTCAAGCCCCTTTAGCAGCACCCACGCATTAAATGGTGACAAGCTGATACCCCCTGTACGCACCACACCAAATGCCTTTTCCATCAACTCATCTGAACCAACAAGCGCCCCGCCAAGCACTCGCCCTTGACCATCAATGTACTTGCTTGCTGAATGAATGACCACATCCGCACCCAAATCAAGTGGTTTTTGGATGGCTGGCGTTGCAAAGCAGTTATCCACGATCAGTAAGGCATCATGATCATGTGCAAGTTTACTTAAAAATGTCAAATCAGCAATCTGCGCCAAAGGATTGCTTGGACTTTCGCAGTACAGCACACGGGTATTGGGCTGCACGGCCTGCGTCCACGCCTCATTATCAAAGCAATCAACATAGCTGACTTCCACGCCAAATGCCTTAAAATAAGTATCAAACAAGGCCACTGACGAACCAAATAACTGCTTGGCACATAGTAGATGATCACCCGCTTTTAGATAAGCTAGGCACATGGTCAAAATCGCCCCCATACCACTGGCGGTCGCCACACAGCGTTCGCCATTTTCAAGCAGTGCTAAACGACGCTCAAAGGCTCGTACCGTCGGATTGGTATGACGGCTATAGACATTGCCTTTTTTGTTGCCATTAAAATGGTCAGCAGCATCGGCAGCTGAGCGATAGACATAGCTACTGGTGGTAAAAATCGCCTCAGAATGCTCGCCTTCATCAGTGCGATGATAGCCACCACGCACCGCCAAGGTTTGTTCAAAAAAGCCTAAGCTTGGGTCAATCGCATCAGACTGCCAGTTCGGGTCAAGTTGAGTCATGAGTTATCCTTATTGTCGAAATTTGATGGTAAATATACACACTTAGCATAGCATATTTTTGACAAAATAGCAGTATTTCACCTTGATTGGCTGATTGCTCATCTTGCTTGCAGACATCTATAAATTCCTTTTTGGAAAATGCAAAGTCAATTTTGGTGTTAGAATTTCATAAAGATTTTTTGTAAAGTATGCTGGTTTTATAAGCTTTGGCTTATGATGAATATTCACGATACCATAGGTAAAGACAATGACAACTTTTAAAACCACCAAACTACTTGCAGTCACCTTAGGTGCAAGCCTTGCGCTAACCGCTTGCTCAAAATCTGAACAAAAAACTGAAACCACCGAACCTGCCAAGACCGAAACCACAACGGCGGCAGGCGGGATTGAGCTACTGAATGTCTCATACGATGTATCACGAGATTTTTATAAAGATTATAATGAAATCTTCAAAAAACACTATCTAGCACAGCATCCAGATGCCAAGATTGAAATCAAACAATCACACGGCGGCTCGAGCAAACAAGCCCTATCGGTGAAAAATGGCTTACAAGCAGATGTCGCTACCATGAACCAAGGCTCAGATATTGAACTGCTCGCCGATGCCAAATTGGTCGATGCCAACTGGCGTCAAGAATTCCCGAATAACGCCATTCCATTTACCAGTACCATCGTATTTTTGGTGCGTGAAGGCAACCCAAAAGGCGTCAAAGACTGGAGTGATTTAGCAACTAAAGGCACCGAAATCGTCATCGCCAATCCAAAAACCACAGGCAACGGCCGCTATGCATTCCTTGGCGCTTATGGCTATGGCCTACATAGCTTTAATAAAGACGAAACCAAAACCAAAGAGTTCGCCAAACAGCTACTTAGCAATGTCAAAGTCTTTGAAAACGGTGGCCGTGCTGCAACAACGACCTTCGCTCAGCGTGGCATTGGCGATGTACTCATCACCTTTGAAAACGAAGCCAATGTCATCAAAGGCAAATTTGGCAATGTCGAAATTGTTTATCCAAGCTACACAGTCAATGCTGAAAACCCTGTTGCCGTTGTCAAGTCTGTTACCGATAGCAAAGGCACAACCGACGCTGCCAAAGCATATCTGAACTACCTATACAGCGATGAAGCGCAGGAGCTTGCAACCAATTTCTACCTACGCCCAAGCAATGCTGATATCCTAGCCAAACATCAGGATAAATTCCCTGCGATGACGACATTCTTCCCGAATGAAGTCTTTGGCGACTGGGCAAGCATCATGAGTACCTACTTCAGCGAAGGCGGTATCTATGACCAACTGGCTGTAGAAGCACAGAACAAATAACCCCATCAATCCATCAAAATCAGTCAAGATATTGTCTTGGCTGATTTTTTTGTACTCAATATTTATTAGCTTGCAGTAGCAACTGATGCTATTGGTTGGACTTGGGATTACTTGAAATAAATTGCACTTATGCGATTTTGGAATAATAAAGAAAGTTTTTTGAGTTTTAACTATTTGACAAGTTTCGATAAAGTAAGCACATCAACTGATTGTTATCTATTTTTAAGGAAAAGCAAATGAAATACGCCAAAAATCTCAGCCTAAGCGCGCTTGCCATCGCAAGCATCATCAGCCTATCCGCCTGCTCAAAATCTGAGCCAGCTGCAAGCGCTCAAGCAGATGCTGGTGCAGCCAAGGTCGAACTACTCAATGTATCTTATGATGTCTCACGAGATTTTTATAAAGAATACAATGAGTTATTTATCAAGCACTACAAAACTACCAATCCAGATGTCACCGTCAGCATCAAGCAATCACACGGTGGCTCAAGCAAACAAGCACTGTCTGTCGCCAATGGGCTACAAGCCGATGTCGTGACCATGAACCAAAATTCAGATATTGATTTATTGGTTAGTAAAAATCTAATCAGTAGCAATTGGCAAGAAAAACTACCAAATAAAGCCGTACCCTACACCAGTGCAACCGTATTCCTAGTGCGTGCAGGCAACCCAAAAGGCATCAAAGATTGGTCAGATTTGACCCGTAGCGACATCCAAATCGTGCTACCAAACCCAAAAACATCGGGCAATGGTCGCTATGCATTCTTAGGTGCTTATGGCTATGGTCTGCATACTTTTAATAAAGATGAAGCTAAGACTGATGAGTTTATCAAAACTCTACTTGGCAATGTCGCTGTATTCGACAGTGGCGCACGAGCTGCAACGACGACCTTTACCCAGCGTGGTATCGGTGATGTGCTCGTCACTGCCGAAAACGAAGCCAATCACATCGCTCACAGCCTAAATAAGGGTGAATTTGATGTCGTTTATCCAAGCTACACGGTCGCAACCGAAAACCCTGTCGCCGTCGTAGAAGCAGTTGCCACCAAAAAAGTGAGCGATAAAGTCGCCCATAACTATTTAGAATACCTATATAGCGATGAAGGTCAAGAGCTGGCAGCTAAGCTATATCTACGCCCTAGCAATCCTGATATCCTAGCCAAGCACAGTGACAGATTCCCTGCGATGACGACATTTTTGGTCAATGATGTCTTTGGTGCATGGGATAGTGTGATGAAGACTTATTTTGCTGACGGCGGTAAATTTGATAGCTTGGCGATTAAGCAATAATCCTCATTGATACCAAATTTTCATTTGATAACACCTTGCTATTTGGCAAGGTGTTTTTGTATGAGCTAGATTTGATGGCCTTTGACATCGATTTTAATGCTAACGGTAGATTATACTCATCTTAATATGCTAAATATCTTACCAAGCGGTTAGATCGCCATCAACGCTATCATTTTTAAGATTCACAGAGATATGGGATATGCGCCTAAACCAAATAAAGCCTTGGCGCATCATCAGATCATGGTACTGGCTTGATTTGCACGGATTGCGTGAAGATCTGCGGCAGTTGCCCGTACAATACCTGTGCAAGCGGCGCTGTCTTTGTTAGCTCTGCCATCACATCGCTGTCTTTGAGTAATAGCTGCCATGCGCTGCTGCCATAATGCTCTTCATAATCGCCATTAAGCCAAGCTGAAAAATACTTTGGATCCCATGACATCTCATCTGGTTGATGTGCCATCATAAGCCCAAGCATGGCAGGCAGCACCAAGGGCTGTTTTTGTAGCATTAGTGCAAATGCGATGAAATTTACCAACTGCACCTCGGCTGCTGCTGCTGTGATTGGACGCAGTCTGATTAGGCACTCTTTGGTGTACAGCCCAAAATATGCCAGATCGTTGGTGGGTTTATCAAACTGCCAAAAACTGCTGCCATGCCCTTTGATCACCTCGTCTTCTGTGGTCTGCCGATGAATTTGCCAAGCCAGATGAGACAGGTAGTAGCGCATCAGATGATTGATGCGAGCGGCACTGGGCAGCACCCTTAGCCATCGATCCGCCTGAGCGCTCGGCACTTTGGCAATGATCGCGGTCTGTATGGCTGGCGTATTGATCAAAATGGTTTGATCAGCGGTGTCGGTAATCATCGCCGAATACTGCTTGTCATCCAAATCCGCCCACGCGTGATCCACATCCTGCATTGATGCATGGTATTGCAGCATCAATTGTTCGATATTTAAAATTTGCTCATCAAAACTTGATAATCTGTTCACGCCAGCAGGCAATACGCTGTCATAATATACCGATAATAGCGGAGCAACCTGACTCATCTTTAATTGGCGAAGTATGGTAGTTGGCTGAATCACCTGATTAAGCGACTGACCATCGAATGCGCCCGTTGCCAAAGCATCGATCAGCAGATCTTTGAGCTGATAACGACCCAAGCCATCAAGCATCAGCGGCTCTTCAGGATCAATCTCCTCATTTGACTGCTGCAGGGCTATCTTACGCTGTAGATACCCTTTGGCAGGGTTGATCAATAAGCGATGTAGCTGATCAAGCGCAATCATGGTCGGCATCTGGATGTGGTGATGCGCCAGCAGATCCTGTAGTGGCTTGGCATCTGCTGTCATATTTGCCTGTAGCGCTGCGGCGATGGCCTCATAGTCTATGGCCTGTGGCAAATTGATCATCGCAGGCTGGTCGCATCTTGTATCTAAAATCTGTCGCACCTGATGCATGATGGGCGGTGGTGGCAGATGATGGGCATGCAGATGCTTGGCCTGATCGATTTTATGGTTAAGACTGGCGCTTATATCTTGATCAGATAAATCACGATTCTGCCGATAAAACAGTGATGCATCAAACGGCGTGGGTGCATGCCGAGTGATCAATAAGGTCTCAACGAGCTGTGGGGCGATCTGGACGATTTTAGACTGCCATTGTACCACTTCATCATCGGCATTCTCGCCTGCACTGATGGACCACTGGACATTGGATTTAAAAAACTCAATCAACTCACTGACCGGCGAGGCAGGCAGTAGCAGCGTGCCATCTTCTGCCGTGTCGGTATAAAATATCGCACAAGCATCACGCGTACATAATATCGCATCCAAAAAAGCGCCGTTATCATCATCTTCGGCATAGCGATCACCACGCCGCTTTAGTCCTGCTTTCATCAGATCCATGCGCGCCTGCCGCTCTTGTCGCGGAAATGCCGACAAATTCATATCCAGCATTAAGGTGAGGCCAAATGGAATGCTGCGCAGCGCCCCAAATCTGGCAAAGGTGATCATCCCTGTCGCCTCAGCACTGATGGCCTGTGAGGATAGCATGCCGCTAATGCTCTCAAGGACGAATTTTAAGGATAGGCTGATCTCACTGCCAGCAGGATCTGACTGCCCTGCTTGTCGCTGATAAAACTTATTGGCACGAATGCTGGCTTGGATGCTGTTTTTTGCTTCAAAAATCGCGCGCATCTGACTGGTTTCGCGGTATTTATCAAAATATCGGTCAATGATGCGATGTTCGATGTGCCACAGCCAATATTCCACGGGTGCTACTTGCTGATAATGATCGCGCGACTCAGATAAGGCTTGATGAATCACGCACAAAGCTTCAATAATGCGTCCATCTGCCAAAGTCACGCCAGCCAAAGGCAGCACTGCCTCGGCAAAGGCATCTGTTTGCCATGAAAAAGGATGCAACAGCGTACTGGGCAATGAAGCATCTGGCGTCAAAAATCCTGCGACGATGCGATCGAGCGCATAACTGAACGAATAGCGATAATCCAAATCCGCTTCGTTCAGCGTCTTGGCCAAGTGAGCGGTGTCAAATCCTCGGCGAAACCCTGCCGCATCCAACAGCTCACACGCGCGTGACATCGAGGCAAAATCCAAGCCCAAGCTGTCATACAAAACAGGCGTCATCAGCCATTCATACACTTCTTCGCGATAAAATCTGGCACCCTCAGCACCCAACAGCCGATAAAATCCGCTGATCGCCTGCATCAGCATCTCAATGTCTCGGCTGGTTGTGCCTGTGATTTTGGCTGGCAGCTGCAGACCATCGATCCCGACGCCATCATCAAAGACCAATCGGATCAAACTTTCAGCCTCACTAACATCAGGCAAATAGACCACGACATCAGACAGCTTACGTGCGCTACCATCAGCATTAGGCTCATTCAGATAGCGTGCGATGATCAAGCGCGCCACTTGCAGCTGTCGCCGAAGACTGCTGCACGCATGGATACTTAAGCTTGGTAAAGCATGCTCTGTCGCCAAAGGTAGGTTCATCTGACTTTTGGGCTGGATTTTATTTTGCCAATACTCATCAGCCTTGAGCGCATCAATCAAGGTCTGCTGCCACCATTGTTCGGTCGATGAACCCTCATCGAGCATCAAAATATCAGCTTTTAATTGATCAAGCAGTCGCTGATCAGCATCATCGCGATCCGACACCACAAAGGCATCTTGCCAAAGCACCTGCCAATCCTTGGGAGTGTCATGATTAAGCTGATGGCGATCGACCTGCCCATCTGGCACTTTTTCATAATAAAACTCGCCACCTGACATGTCTGCAAGCATGGCGAAAGTCTCTCTGGATTCCTTGGCAAGCCTTGATAATAGCGCATGTCCATGGTCTTTTAGATAGACAGATTTGGGATTGATGATCCGCTGAGTAGCGAGCCAATTTTTATCAACGATGTCCGCCCAAAACATCTTTGAGGGATTAAAATGCAGCAGATGCACATCGATATGCACCGACAGCCGCTTAAGAAATTGTAGCTCAATCAGCGGTATCTGCTGGACGGTAAATAGATATAAAGTGTTCGGCAGCAAAGCCAGTGCCTGCTTGGCCAACTCATCTGTACGCGCGCCATCAAGCACTGCCCAAAACCGAGCCTCAAGCGCCTCACGGTGTGCATACACCGGCCCAAACAGCTCATGCCATAGATACCTGAGCAACCCTTCAAGGCGCTGATAGCGCAGCACCAGCCATTCAGGTGTTGGTTCACCATCGGCATAGTCATTGGCGAATCTGTCTTTTTTGGCAATCATGTGTTCGACCGACTCGGGCAATGGCCGATCTTCCGTCCAAGCATGCAGCCACTCAGGGCGATGTGTCAAATAACGCACATACACCGCTGCCAACTCATCGCAGCTCTGCCACAGCCGATGCTCGGGGATTTTTTGGTGGTTTTCATCATAGATGGCGCCGACCAGTTCATTCAGTGGATGCTGGTCATCAGCTATAATAGCTTGCAGTGTCTGAGCAGATAAGCCACTTATAAACCCAAAAATGCGCCAGCGCATCACCGATCCAGACAGTACTGCGACCTCAGGAACCATCAACATGTCTTGTGGATGTGCTTTGGCATCAGCTTGTAGCACTTTTTGGATCATTTGCCATTGGTACTGACCCCAAAATTGCGCCACGAACAGCGTGCTAATGCCAAGCTCATCGGCGACACTGCGTGTTAGCCAATCGCCCAGCACCATCGATGGCACGATCACGGTAAAAGGTGCAAAAGCCATCGCGCCCAAGCCAAACTTAGGACTACCGCCATCATCTGCCGCCTGTTTGGTTGCCTGCTGATAATGACTCACCAAATGCTGCAACAAGACCTTGGTGTCGTTAGATTGAGTGACTTTAAACATAACAATCGCTTAATCGCTGGCAGATGTGATCTGTATGAGCTGTAGATTTTGTGCTGCTTGCACTGCTGCTCGTTCAGCGATGGCGCGCGCCCAGCGCAGCACATGTGTGTACTCATGCACCGCCAAAAATCTTGCAGCATCATAAGTATCACTAACATATAGCTCGCCTAAACACAGTCTGCCATACCAAGGATAAATCGCCATATCCGCGATGGTATATTCATCACCTACCATATACTCATGCATCGCCAAATGCTGATTTAACACATCCAGCTGTCGCTTGGTTTCCATCGCATAACGATTGATCGGATATTCCATCGGCTCAGGCGCGTAGGCATAAAAATGACCAAATCCACCACCCACGAATGGCGCTGATCCCATCTGCCACATCAGCCACGACAGCATTTGAGCGTGTTTATGCGGGTCGCTTGGGATAAATGCTTGATGCTTTTGTGCCAGATACAAAAGAATGGCGCCGCTTTCAAAAACGGGCGTCGCTGGTGCCGTACTCATATCCAGCAAGGCAGGAATCTTAGAATTTGGATTGATTTTCACAAAATCTGAACCAAATTGATCGCCTGACATGATGTTGATTTTATAGGCGTCATAGCCATCGATTTTACCCAATTTGCGTAGTTCTTCTAATAAGATATTGACCTTAATACCATTGGGTGTGTTCAGCGAATACAGCTGATATTGCTCATTGCCCACGGGCAGCTTTTGTTGGTGGGTTGCGCCAGCGGTTGGGCGATTGGTGCCGCCAAATTTGCCGCCAGCTTTTGCTTTGACAGATTCATAATCCCAGACCAAATCAGGTGTGTAGCTCATTGTTTTTCCTTTTATCATGGTGTGATGGTGGTATCTTGGCGCCATCATTCGAACGATGGCGATTCACACCTCATCATATCATATTTTTTATTGCTCGGCCAAAAAATGCATGTTCACCACACAGCACAAGCAATCAGAACCATCTTTGGCGTGAAATTTGCCAAAAAATGTACCAAAATGGTGTAAAATAGCCAACTTTTATCCTTAGCTAAGTTTATCGGTATTCTCATGAAATTTATCATCAAGCTTTTTCCTGAAATTATCATGAAAAGCGACTCGGTACGTAAGCGCTTTGTTAAAATCCTAAATGGCAATATCAAAAACACCCTACTGCCGATTGATCCAAATATCGTCGTTGTGCATCATTGGGATTTTATTGAGGTGAGAAGCAAGGATGTGATGAAGCACACTGTCGTTTTGGAGACTTTGCAGCGCATCAGCGGCATCCATCACATCTTGGAGGTCGATGAGTATGCTTTTGAGAATTTGCATGATATTTTTCTAAAAACATTATCAAAATATGAAAATAAATTAATTAATAAATCGTTTTGTGTGCGCGTCAAACGGCGTGGCCGCCATGAGTTTGATTCGATGGAGGTGATGCGCTATGTCGGCGGTGGACTCAATCAGCACATCGCATCTGCCAAAGTGCAGCTAAAAAATCCCGATGTCACAGTACGCATCGAAATTGAGGATGATAAGATGATGCTGATCAAGGCGCGCCATGCAGGCTTGGGCGGCTTTCCGATGG
The DNA here is from genome assembly GCF_002894025.1 of Moraxella sp. RCAD0137. NCBI lineage: Bacteria > Pseudomonadati > Pseudomonadota > Gammaproteobacteria > Moraxellales > Moraxellaceae > Moraxella > Moraxella sp. RCAD0137. The sequence goes on along the minus strand of NZ_LTCC01000005.1, from coordinate 80,611 downwards.
GCACCCAAGAAGATGTGCTGTCGCTGATCTCAGGCGGCTTTGATTCGAGCGTGTCCAGTTTTATGTTCATGCGCCGTGGCAGTCGCGTACATTATTTGTTTTTTAATATGGGCGGATCGGTACATGAAATCGGTGTGAAGCAAATGGCGTATCACCTGTGGTCACGCTATTCTTATTCGCATAAAGTCAAATTTGTGACGGTGGATTTTGAGCCTGTGGTCGCTGAGATTTTGCGCTGTATTGATGATGGGCAAATGGGTGTGGTGCTAAAGCGCATGATGGTGCGCGCAGCGAGCATGGTCGCCGAACGCTTTGGCATTGAGGCCATCGTCACTGGTGAGGCGATGGGTCAAGTGGCAAGCCAGACATTGACCAATTTATCAATGATCGATAAGGCTGCCAGCAAACTGATTCTGCGCCCGCTCATCACCAGTGACAAAGAAGACATCGTACACATCACCGAACAAATCGGTACTTATGAGGTGGCAAAGGCCATGCCTGAGTTTTGTGGTGTGATCTCAAAATCCCCGACAGTCAAAGCTGTCGAGGACAAACTTTTGGCACAAGAAGCCAAATTTGACTTTCAGATTCTAAAAGACGCCACCTTTAACGCTCAAGTACAAGATATTCGCCAGCTTAATCAGACAGATGACATCATTATGCCTGATGTGACACATCACATCCAAGATGGTCAAGTGGTGCTGGATATTCGCACACCTGAAGAAGCAGATGAGCTACCTTTACAGGTCGATGCTACCGTGATCGCCCTGCCGTTTTATAAATTATCCGCACAGTTTGCCGCGCTCGATCAGCATAAAACCTATCTTTTATACTGCCAGCAAGGCGTGATGAGCCGCCTACAAGCCGCTCGACTACTGAGTGAAGGCCATCACAATGTCAAAGTGCTAAAATTATAAAAATTTTGATAAAAATGCTTGACACTGGCAAATTATGCTATATAATATGCCACACAACGCGGGAATAGCTCAGTTGGTAGAGCACAACCTTGCCAAGGTTGGGGTCGCGAGTTCGAATCTCGTTTCCCGCTCCAAATTTTAAAAAGTCCAAATCGAACGGTTTGGGCTTTTTTGTTGTTTAAAATCAAGGGTTTGGGTAGTTGTTTATTTGTATTATTGCGTGACCACTTTTCTTTACTTGGTCACTGCCGATTTTGATGGTGACCAAAAGGTGTCCACTTTGGTGACCAAAGGTGTTTTTTGACACACAGTGTAAATTGCCAATTTGACCCCAACTCGTTTTTATGCCATCTTTTTCAATCTTAAGTATAAATAAGTAATTTGCCAACAAGAAGTATTTTGTAAATTGAAATTAATATCATTTGATAGAAAAGCAACATTTAATCCGTGTCATCCAAAGGCTAAAAAGTTCATTGTTACAGCCACCTGCAGCAAAACCCATCTATCACCAATTTCAAAAATCTGATAAGCTTAGGATTGAGCCAATAACGGAGTATTTAGAACTTACTAAAACCACAAAAAACAAGGAGCGTGTATGTTCAAAGAATACAGTCAATACGATGCCATTGGACTGGCCAAGCTGATTGATGATGGGCAAATCAGCCCAAAAGAAGCTCTGCTGGCAGCCATAGATCGCGCCGATCGCCTAAACCCCAAATTAAACGCCATCATTCACCGCTTTGACGATCGGGCATTGGCAGCGTGCGAAACATTGCCCAGGGGGCGTTTTTTGGTGTACCGTTTTTATTAAAAGACTTATTGTACGAATACGCAGGCGAGCCTTTGTGTATGGGCAGTCGCAGTGTGCGCATCACGCCAAAGCGCGATAACGAAATCGTCAAACGCATCAAACAAGCAGGACTGAACAGCTTTGGCAAAACCAATACCCCAGAATTTGGATTGATCATCACCACCGAACCCAAAGCCTTTGGACCCACACATAACCCTTTTAAGCATGGCTACAGCACGGGCGGCTCGTCAGGTGGCAGTGCTGCTGCTGTCGCCAGTGGCATTGTACCGATGGCGGCCAGCGGCGATGGCGGTGGTTCCATCCGTTTTCCTGCGGCGTGGTGCGGCGTCTTTGGACTAAAGCCCACGCGTGGCAGAAACCCCATTTCATCCGTCTTGGGCGAAGATTGGCTTGGCGCAGTGGCAAACCATGTCATCACACGCTCAGTGCGTGACAGTGCGATGATGCTGGATGTGCTAAACGGTGCAGAGCTTGGTGCGCCTTTTATATTGCCGTCTGACAGTTTTTATCAAGCAAGCCAAACACCGCCCAAACGCCTAAAAATCGCCCTGCACCAACACCCCTTGGTCGCCAATACACCGATTGATAAGGATGTGATGGATTGCCTTCACACCACCGCCAAGCGGCTTGCCGATATGGGGCATATCATTGAAGAAGCGGAGCCTGATGTGGACATCGAGCGTTTGTGGCAGGACTTTTTGGTGGTGGTCGGTTGTCACACGGCGCATTTGATAGATGACATTGCGCGCACGCACGGCAAAGCGATGATTGCAGGCCTTGAGCCACAAACACAAAATCTTGCCATGTTTGGCAGATCCATGACGGCACCGGATTTATTACATGCCAAACAAGGCTGGCACAGCGTGCGTTATCAAGTGGATAAACTGCTACAGGACTACGATGTCATACTCTGCCCCACCGTACCGACACCTGCTGTGCCACATGGACAACTGCCACCAAAGCCTGTGGATGAGTTTATGATGAATCTTAGCAATCCTTTTAAATTTGGTAAATTATTGCTCAAATCAGGCATCGTAGAAAAATTAAGCCACCCTGTACAATCCAAGATGGCGTTCACCATGCTTGCCAATATCACCGGCATGCCTGCGATGAGTATGCCTTTGGGTCTAAGTCGTGATGGCTTACCGATCGGTGTGCAGATGATTGCACGGCTTAACGATGAAAAGACCCTATTTGCCATCGCAGGCGAGATGGAGCGGGCTGGATATTTTATTCAAACACCAATGGATGATTGATAAGCGCAACTGTGATGCGTCTATTAAAGCACGGCAGATGTATTGATTGAGCATTTGCAAGTGTTGGCGTGACTTGGATGGATGAATGAGTGATGGATTAGATAGACTAGGTATATCCAATCCATCAAAATGCAGATTTTGTTAATTCAACTTCACCAAATCCAAACGCTCACCTTCAAACAATTCCATATCAGGCGCAAGCGTCACCATAAAGCGATCAAAGTACAATAGTTGCTTGACAAGCAGTGCAAAATCTCTAGGGAAATGGATGCCGTGTCGTTTGCCGATTTCCACCATCTCAAGCATCATGGCATTTAAGCTGTCGTTATTGGCATCTGCTTTTGCAGCTGTCTGGGTGTTTGGCGTGATTTTACCAAGCATCTTGTGCAAATCATCCGCCAGACGATCAATATCCATCTTGTCAGCTGTATGCGTCATGCCGATATTCACCATCGCTTGTGCCATACCACGATAATCGCTGATTTGCAGACTCTGCACCAGACCAAAGCACGCCTGCAAACTACTCGGCTGAATCTGACCCATCAAGCCAAAGTCCAAAAAGGCAATACGCCCATCATCCAGTAGCATCAGATTCCCTGCGTGCAAATCAGCATGAAACTCCCCTGTCATCATCAAGGATAAAAACCAAGTATCCAGCACATCACTCATGATCTGCTTGCTGTTTCGCCCTGCTGTGCCATCCCATATCAGACTGTCGTCAATAAGTGATTTACCCATCAACAGATCCATCACCAGCACACGCTTGGTGGAGAGTGCATGATGCACAGTCGGTGCGGTGACTTTGGTGTTGCCGACTTGTTTTAGATGTGCCAAAAACTGCTCAATATGGCGACTTTCGGCGATAAAATCCGTCTCAGCCAGCATCCGAGCACGCATCTCATCGACGATGGGAGCAAGATTGGCTGCCTTAAGATTTGGCACAAGCTTTTCAAGCGTCCAAAACACACTATGCAGCACGCTCAAGTCCGTGTGCATCACAGTATCGACATTAGGTTTTTGCACTTTGAGCGCCACTTGTCTGCCGTCTGCCAGCACTGCCTTATGCACCTGTGCGATACTTGCTGATGCCAGTGGCACAGGATCGATGTACGAAAAAATATCACCCAAACCACGGCTATCGGTCTCAAGCTCTTCAATCAGTACTGAGCGAATCTTGGCAAATGGCACTGGCGTCGTCTGATCCAGACAGCCCTGAAATGCCAGCACATATTCACGCGGAAAAATCGATGGCGTACTGGCGATAAACTGCCCAAGCTTGATATAAGTCACGCCCATCTGCTCAAAGGCTTCACGCAAGAGCTGCGCATCCATCTGATCGCCTTTGGCAACTCTTAGGGCAGATAAGCCTGCGACACTGGCGGTTTTTTGTAGGCGAGATAGGACATTGACACCTAGATTTAGCTGTTTTTTGGCGAATTGTAATGGATTTTTGGTAAATTTATTTTGCATAAGTCATTATTTTTTAATGGTAATAAACAGTAATAGCACTGATGCGATAATTCAAATAGCGATTGTACTGTGGCATTATGATGGTATTCACACCCAAAATCAAGCACCGCTACAAACCGCACAGTCAGGATCGATGGTATAGCTTAGATGCTTGAGCGTCATTGATTGCCCCTGCCAAATCAATAGTTGATTGGCAATCGCATTAATGCCCCTACCCAAAAAACTCAGTGCGATTTGCGATGCCATCGCACCGATGATTGCCACAGTGCTGGCCAGCACGCCAGATGTCGCACAGGTCATCTCATCACCTGTATCATCACCAAATACGCACTGATAACAGCCTGTATCTTGTGTATATAGAGCAATCTGCCCTGTCTCAGCAATGGCGGATGTGGATAATAATGGCAAGTGATTTGCTCGGCAGGTTCGGTTTAATAAATCACGAATTGCAAAATTATCCGTGCAATCAATCACCAAATCCGCACCGACAATCAGCTGCTGCACATTATCCTGTGTCAATCGCTCAGTGATTGCCACAATATCCGTCAGTGCATTGTGCTGATGTAGTGATGACTTTGCGACGATGGCTTTTGGTTTGCCGATATCAGCATCGTGATATAAGGACTGTCTTTGTAAGTTGCTGACATCAATATCATCATGATCAATAAGACTTAGTCGCCCTATCCCTGCACGGGTCAGTATCGTCGCGATTGGACAGCCAAGTCCGCCCATGCCAACGATGATGGCATGGCTGTTTTTGAGCCGTAACTGTGCATCGATATCCCAGTCATCGAGTAGGATTTGGCGAGCATATCGCATCAACTCAGCATCGCTTAGATGGTTGGCTTGGGTGCTGATTAAACTGTCTGTTGTGCTTGTTGTCGTCATGTTATCCATTAATCACTGATAGGTCTAAACCCAAGCGTAATGCGGTCATTATCGCCATAATCCTTAAGTGTCCGCACATCGCTAAGTCCTACACTGCTCAGAATCTCACGCACCGCCAGCCCCTGATCATAGCCATGCTCGATGACGATCAGTCCACCTGCTTTTAGGTGCTGATGCACGCCATGAGCGATGCTAATGATATCCGCCAAGCCATCTTGATCGGCGACCAACGCAGTGACTGGCTCATGTGTCAATGATGCCATATGTGCATCATCTTTGGCGATATAGGGTGGATTACTGACGATGATGTCAAATTCGCCATCAATCTTATCATACCAATCAGAGTGTATCAGCGTGCAGTTGTCCGTGCCAAGCCTGCTTGCGTTATCTGTGGCGACCGCTAGAGCCTGCGGCGAATAATCCACCGCCACTACCGATGATGACGGTAATTCTAACGCCAAAGTAATGCCAATACACCCAGTGCCCGTACCCAGATCTAGGATGCGTGGTGATGTATCGATACTGCCTTGCTTGACAATATCCAGCACCGTCTCAATCAAAATCTCCGTATCCGCCCTAGGAATCAGCGTATGGGCATTGACCTTAAATTCACGCCCCCAAAACCCCTGCATCCCTGTCAAATATGCCAGCGGCTCACCAGTCATCATCCGAGCGATGCCACCGCTGAGCTGTATCACTTCATCATCACTTGGCACATAATCCGAATCCGTGATCAAAAATACCGATGGTCGATTGAGCACCGCAAGTAGCCAGCCATCCAACCAATGACGCGGCAAATTCTGCGACTGCCAACTGGCAAACACCTGCCGAATGCGTGCAATCGACAGGTGTTTTAGCTGATTATAAATACTTAATTCATCCATCATCAATCGCCAATCTGTGGCTCGCTGATGTCAATGTGCTTGTTGACCAAATAAATCAACAGCAGTACAGGCACACCAACCAAGAAAGTAAAGCCAAAGAAAAATGCATAGCTTGTCGCATCAACGATTGCACCCGAGTAGCCGCCCATCAGCTTCGGCGCTAATGTCATCAATGATGAGAACAATGCATACTGCACCGCTGTAAAGCGAATCGATGTCAATGCCGACAAGAAAGCGATAAATACCGCACTGGCCAGACCTGCCGCCAAGTTATCGGTAATCACCGCAAAGTACATCATCGGCACAGTCGGTGTCATAAATAGCAGAATAAATAGCAAGTTGGTTACACACGCCAAAATCGCACCGACACTCATTGCCTTCATGATATTCATCTTTTGGGCAAGCCAGCCCCCGATAAAGCCGCCACCGATACTGGCGACCACGCCCATGACCTTGACCGCATCAGCGATTTGGGTCTTACTAAAGCCCAAATCTTGATAAAAGATATTTGAAATATTCCCTGCAATCACATCACTGATACGATACAGACCAATCAAAGCAAGCAGTAGCAGTGCTTTTTTGCCATAGCGAGCAAAAAAATCCGCCACAGGCTCTACCCAAGTTTTCATCGCTACCGATTGGGCGACCACGCCTACTTTGACCAGTGCATAGCCAATCACAGTAAACGCCACAAAGCTTGAGATAAACTGCACGCAGCCATACAAAAAGCCTGCTAATACGCTTTCGGTCTCAGGCAATACACCGCCTATCGTACGATAAGTGATGATAAAGCCCACCACAGACAGCACGAATACCAGCACCAAACACAGATAATCACGGGTCTCATTGGTGATTGGCTTGATGGCGACTTTTGGCTCACGGATGATGAGTGTCGTCGCCACACCGATGAGCATCACTGCCGCCATGATCAGATAAGTTTTTTGCCAAGCCAGATAATTATAAGCTTCCATCGTCGAACCAAAAAAGTCCGCCAAATACAAAGCCCCTGCACCTGAGACAATCATCCCCACACGGTAACCCGCCACATAGGTCGCTGACAAAGCAGGCTGCATATCCGCTGGTGCTGACTCGATACGATAGGCATCGATGACAATATCTTGGGAAGCCGATGAAAAACCCAGTAGCACCGCCCCTGCCGCCATGACACCAAGCATCTGCTCACTGCCTTGGGGATTGGTCATTGCCATCAATACCAGTGCGGTGATGATCATCACTTGGGTCAGTAGTAGCCAACCACGACGACGACCAAGCAGACGGGTCAGAATCGGTAACGGCAACGCATCCACAAGTGGCGCCCAAATAAACTTAAACGAATAACCTAATGCCGCCCAGCTAAACATCGTCACGGTCGCACGATCAATCCCTGCTTCACGCAGCCAAAGCCCTAGGCTTGAAAACACGAGCAAAATCGGAATGCCTGCTGCAAAGCCCAAAAACGCCAAAGCCAATGCCTGTGGATTAAAATACGCCTTTGTAAACGCTTGCCAAGCACTGACTTGCGTCGATTGGTCAATATTTGTACCGCTCATAGTTTACCAGCCCATCATCATGATTTGGTGCCATTATCGATGATTGTGACGCCAAATCTGGTTTGTCAATTCATAAAGGCCACATTTTACCGTATTTTTGATGGATTTGTTATTAATTTTGCATTTTATCCTACCTTTTTTTATAAAAATTCGGTATGATTAACTATTTTTATTTATTGATTCACAAGGGCAATTATGGCAATTGACATCGTCATCAATCAGCGACATTTGCAAATTCAGCTTAAGCAACTAGAAACCGTTTGGCATACTGTGGTCAATGGCTATAATCTCAGCCAAGCCGCTGAGCTGCTACACACCAGCCAATCAAGCTTATCCAAGCAAATCGCCGCCCTAGAAAATCAGCTCAAGGCCGATGTGTTTACTCGCCAAGGCAAGCGTCTGACTGGACTTACGCCGATTGGCAAGGCATTATTGCCGCACATTGAGGCGATTTTTGCTGAGATTCGCACCATCGAAAATTTAAGCCTTGATTTTAATAACGCTCAAGCAGGCACTTTGACAGTTGCCACGACGCACACGCAAGCGCGCTATGTGCTACCGCAGATTGTCAAAGAGTTTCGCCAAAAATTTGATAAAGTCAATCTTGTGCTACAGCAAGCTGACCCTGAGACCATCGCCCAGATGGTGATCCGTGGACAAGCCGATATCGGCATCGCCACTGAATCCCTGTTGAATAATGATGTCCTACGCTGTCATCGCTATTATGATTGGTCGCACGTGGTCATCGTCCCAAAAGATCATGAGCTGGCGGTATTTGCCGATCAAGTCGATGGCATTGACTTGCCAACTTTGGCAAGCTATCCGATTGTCACTTATCATGGTGGCTTTACTGGTCGTGGTGCGATTGACAAGAGCTTTGAGACAGCAGGCTTTGCCCCTGATATTGTACTGGCGGCACTTGACTCGGATGTGATCAGTACCTATGTCTCGGCAGGCCTTGGCATCGGCATCATCGCTGAGATGGCGTATCAGCCCAAGCATTATCCTGATTTGGTAGCCATTCCTGTGACTTATTTTGGTCGCTTTACCAGTTGGATTGCGGTGCGTGATGACAGCGAGATTCGCAAATTTGGTCATGAATTTATCAAGCTGTGCCAAGCGCAGTTTGGTGATGTGTGACCCAAAATCACGGTTCGATGCATTTATAGATGATCACTGCGCTCAGCTAAAATTAAAATTCTTATCCATCTGCCAAGGCTCAGGCAGCGGTCGATCCATCAACATCAAAGTCTCTCGCTCGATCAAACGCACCATGGTATCGAGCGCCAGATCATGATGATCGCGCCCAAATGGCTCTTCTAGCTGCTGCGCCAATTCATCCAAACCCAGCAATAAATAGCAAATAAAACCAACCAACAGCGGCGTCCATAAGCCCATTACCGACTGTAAGCCAAACGGCAACATCCAACAAAAACAGTACACCGCGCGATGCAGCAGCGCCGAATACGGAAATGGTAATGGTGTGCCATGAATGCGATCACAGCCAGCTTGGATATTGCCCATCTCAATCACATGCTTTTGGATACTCATATAAATAATATCACTGATGTGGCCTTGTTTGACGGCATCAATCAGCTGCTGCTGCATCGACTCTAGCACGCGCTGCGGGGCATTGATCTGGTTATCAAGCCAATCCAAATGCGCCTCATCAATCTGAGTGTAAGCAAATTGTGCGCGGTGAATGGGCTGGCCACGCAAGCGATCTCGCAGCGTCGCCACAAACATCAGCATCTGATACAGCAGCACTTGCCTGTCTTTGGCTGGCAAAAAATGACTGTCACGGCTCAGATGGCGCGTATTGGCAATCAGCGCGCCCCACAACTTACGCCCCTCCCACCAGCGATCATAGCAGGCAGTGTTGCGAAACCCCAAAAAGATCGAGATCACCACACCAAAGATGGTAAAACCTACTGCAGGCACCGCAGTGATATCAAACCAATGGTATCGGGTCAACAGTCCAGACAGCAAGGACAGTAGCATGATACCCAAGATCGTCGGCAGCACTCTGGGCAGCACGGTACCGCGCCATACGAACAAAAGCTTAAGGCTGTTTGATTTATCCCGAACAATCATTCTTCACCCAAAAGTAAAAGTAGCAGCCGCGCTGATGCACGGCTTATGATTTAAATTAAACTTAGATGCCCAAAGCCACCTGTACCGTATCATCAGATGATGGCTTAGGGCTTGATTAGGCGTGGATTTGAGTTGCCCCAGATGGTGTACAAATCGGCCAGCAATGCCTCGTTGATGTCCTCAATCTCAGCTTGGCTGATGCGTGCATCTGCTTGCGCACCATAGATGACCACCTCATCATTGATATTGACAGGCTGCTTGACGATGATATCGGTCACATCCACCATGGTGGTGTTCATCGAGGTCTTACCAAGTACTGGTGCACGCATGCCACCAATCAGCACCACGCCTTTATTGGTGAACGCACGGCGATAGCCATCAGAGTAGCCAAATGGCAAATTAGCCAGATATGAATCACGCATCAAAGTATGGGTGCCATCATAGCCAACGCTTGTCCCTGCAGGATAAAACTGCACAGAGGCAACTTTGGTCTTAAAGCTCATAATAGGCTTATAAGCAGGCTTGGCATCGATGGTGTCGCCATAGATCAGACCACCAGGGCGCACCATATCCAGATGACTCTCAGGCACTGCGATCGTGGCAAAAGAATTGGCGGTATGCAAGGTCAGCTTGTTACGATCAAGATTCGCCGCTTGGATCAGCCACTGGCTTTGTTCATTGAATTTTGCCAAGCGCTCACGCACGAAATCGACATCTTCATTGGCATAATGCGTCATGATGCCCGTGATGCGCAGATTTGGCAGTTTGGTGATCGCGATGGCATCACGCTGACCTGATGCACCATCCATATCGATGCCATTGCGATCCATCCCACCAGCATTCAGCGACAGATGATACTCGATGGTTTTGCCATGTTTTTGGGCGATGGCACTTAGTGCCTGTGCATGCTGCAAGCTGCCGGTCAGCTCAGTGATGCCGTATTCTAGCGCCGCCTCAGCCTCATCGCCACTGGCCAGACGCACGCGCATGATGGTGCCTTGATAGCCGTGCGCACGAGCGACACGCGCCTCTTCATTGCTGGCAATGCCGATGCACGGCACATTGAGCTTGTTGATACTTGGCATAAGCAGGTCAATGCCATTGCCATAGGCATCTGCCTTCATGATGGCGCAGATTTTGGTGTCATCTTTGAGTGTATTTTGTAGGCGTGTGATGTTATCTTCAAAGGCTTTGACATCGATCTCAAGATAAGCATTGGCTTTGTGGTGGTTGGCATAGCTGTAGTCACCATGCGTCTGTAACAGCGGAGCTGCGTGCGTGATGCTGACAGTCGTGATGGCAAGACTTGTCAAGATGGCAAGCGTAAGAGGACTTCGTTTCATAATCATTCCCTGTTGTTGCGATAAATTTGCTTTTGTATTTTATACGAAAATTTATCAGGGATAAAGATGGCAGCAGAAGTTTTTATGATAAAATTTTAACAAAAAAAATCCCAAGCGATTAAGCTTGGGATCTTCGAAGATGGCGCAGCGGACGGGGCTCGAACCCGCGACCCCCGGCGTGACAGGCCGGTATTCTAACCAACTGAACTACCGCTGCATAGTGGTGGGTGGTAACGGGATCGAACCGCTGACCCTCTGCTTGTAAGGCAGATGCTCTACCAACTGAGCTAACCACCCTAAAATGTCTTTTCCAATTTGGAAAACTGATACTGTGTCAAGGTATCACATTTTAAGTCTAGAACCAAACACGCTACAATGTGTTGCTGTGTTCGTTCGTTGTGGTGCGTATTATATAGAAATTTACGCCAGTGTCAAATACTTTTTGAGATAAAATATGAAAAAATAGCAACAAATTTTATAAGTTATTGATTTATTTCATATTTATTAATTATCTCAATCATCCCAATCTCGACTGCCTAAGATAAGCTGCGCCGGTTGTTGATGTACTGGGTGACCTGCGCCAGACGCTCAAGGGTACCAACATCAAACCAAGCCTTTTGCATATGCTCGCCTGTGACTTGCCCCTTGGCCATCGCAGCTTTTAGGCGCGGAGCCAATGCTGCGACCTCTTGACTACCGACATCGGCAACGATCTTAGGCGACATCACACTGATGCCAGCAAAAGTCAAGGCATCGCCCTTACCGCTTTTGGCCTGTACGCGTCCATTGATCAACTCAAAGTCGCCCGATGGATGATGTTCTGGATTATCCACCAACAATAAGTGCGCCAGATCATCACCCAGCTGATGCGCCATCAGCGGTGCAAAATCACACTCGCTCCACACATCGCCATTGACCAAAATAAACGGCTCATTTTTTAATAAACCCTGCTCCAAAGCATATTTGATGCCGCCAGCAGTCTCCAAAGGCTCACCTGCTTCCACTGAGATCTGAAGGCTGATACCCAGCTGATCAGGCAGGTTCAATGCCTCAAGCCCCTGAATCAGCACATCAGACAGATAGCCAGCATTTAGGACAATGTGTGTGATGCCAGCTGCTGCCAGACGCTCGATATGCCATACGATCAAGGGCTTATCAGCGACAGCGATCAGCGGCTTTGGGGTGGTGAGCGTCAGTGGGCGCATGCGCGTACCTTTGCCCGCCGCCAAGATCATCGCTTGGTGAATCATCTTACGCCCCCTGCTCTTTGCTGTTGGCAAAACGATTCTGATAAGCTGCCAGAACTTCAGCATTCAGCCACTGCAAAAACTCGCCATACACAGGCGCAGCGCCATGTGCCTGTAGCCAGTCAAGCTCGGTCAATAGATCACGCATCACCTTGGGGATATCGTTTAGATATCGGCGCTTGCCATCACGCTCAGACAGACGGATAAAGATGCCCAGCACCTTTAGATGACGCTGCACGCCCATGACATTAGTCTCGGCAATAAAGCTGCCAAAATCCACTTTGGGATTGATCAATTCATAAAACTCAAGAATGCGCTTTTCGACCCATTTTTCGTCATAATCGATATAAGCATCGCGCACCAAACTCACCAAGTCATAAGTATAAGCACCAATCACCGCATCTTGAAAATCGATCACGCCCAGCGCATCACTGCCTTTATCGGCCATCAGATTGCGGCTGTGATAATCACGATGCACAATCACAGATGGCTGCTTGGCGATATCGGTGATCAGCTGTGCTTTTAGCGCCTGCCAAACTGCTTTGGCATAATCATCCATCGACACATTGACATACGGCAAAAACCACGCCTCAAACAGATCCATCTCTTGATGAAGTTTGTCATCGGTATATAAAGGCAAATCCACATGCGTATCCAGACTGTGCAATGAAGCAAGTGTGGATAATGCTTGACTATAATACACATCTTTATGCTTGGCATCATCACGGATCAGATGCGCAAATTCTACTGTGCCAAAGTCTTGTAATAACAAAAACCCACGCTCAATGTCACGCGCGATGATGTCAGGCACATTCACCACCTCGCTCATGATGTCCGCCACATGCACAAATTCGGTGACGCTTTCTTTTTCGGGAGGTGCATCCATCAAAAGATAGGTCATCTCGGCCTTACCCATCTCAGCTATCACTGGCAAATGAATGCGGTGATAACGGCGAAAACTGGCATCCCCTGGCAGACTTTCAACACGAAAGCCTGCTGCCAAATTGGCATTTAAAAAGCTCATCATTTCAGTATGGCGCAGATCATTCATAGTTCATCTCTTAATTAATATACGTTAAGCAGTCCATCGGGCGGTAAGTCATACACGGTTGGCAAGGGATTTTTATCGCATGGATCATGGCGCTACCCACCATTTGATCACCAACGCCAAAAAAAAATCCCAATTCACACCAAACCATCAACTCATATGATCAAAAAATCAGTCTCATATGACCGCCAAATTTGGCAGTAGTTTAGCGGATTTTGCCGATTTTCACCAGTAAAATTACAAAAAAATCCCTGCTACCCAACACCCAAAAACCCCTAAGCCTGCGCCATCACATCAGCATGATTGGCATGGCATTTTTAGTTTTGGACTTCAATAGTCTTAATGCACAGCCATTAAATCACACGCATCATGATCACCACCAAGTCATTCACCACTTTGATAAAAAAATAATCGCACGCATCAGCGATAATGGTGTAAAATAGCCAAAATTTGATTGTGTCGTTAATATTGAAAAGGTCATATCGTGATTTGCTCTCGTACTCGTCTGAATCAGCCCGTCAGCCAACACACCCCAAAAACTTATTTGGCTGTGGCAATTCGCTGCGCGCTGTTTGGTGCAGTCAGCCTGCCTTTTATAATGCCGGCTCAGGCTCAAACAACCACTGACATTGCACCCAAGCCCACTTTGTCAGACACTCAGGCAGCTGATATTCAGCCGATGACCGACACTACGCCAGCTGATGCCAATGCTTTTGATGGCTTTGATTTTAGTGCCATCGACGCCCAAGCTCAAGCAAACGAAGTGCCTGCAGTACAGGCGCAAGCACAGCCATCAAGCACCGCGATGGATGATTTTGTAGCGCAAAGTCAAGATGCTGCACCAACCGATGACAAACCTGCACTGGGTCAGCAGATCGCTGAAAAGTTAGGGATGGATAATGGCGTCGCCAAAAGCCGAAGTCTTGCCAAGCTTGCCGAGAATTATCAAGCCAAACCCAGCCAAGATGCGCGCTGTCAAGGCGTTTGGGTGCAGCCGATCAGCCAAGCTCCCAGAACTCAAGGCAGCAGCATCGCACGCATCGATGACAATGGCAATCCGCTGCCAGCTGATACCATCTTTGCCCAAGCAGACTATGGCTACTATGATGCTGTATCCTATGCTGAGCTATCAGGCAATGTCATCGTCGAACAAAATGGTCAGCAAGTCATCGCCGATAAAGTGACTTTGGATACGATCACAGGCCAAGCCATCGCCCAAGGCCAAGTGCAGTTTAGCGATGGTCACGATCCAGCTGCCAAATCAAGCACTGGCATCATCGGTGTCGCCGAAAATCTAGCGTACAGCACTGATGGCAAGACCGCGCGCGCCCAAGATGTGGCCTTTGCCAGTACTGCCATCAATGCACACGGCTATGCTGGGCAGATGCAAAAAGTCAGTGACAGCCAATATCAACTTGAAGATGTGATGTTCACCACCTGCCCACCGACAGAGCGCAAATGGTATCTGGATGCCAGCAGCATTGATATTAACAGCGAAACTGGCCGCGCGGTGGCAAAAAACGCCACTTTACGCATCAAAGAAGTACCTGTGTTTTATTTGCCGTACTTTAATTTTCCAATTGACAATCGCCGTGCATCAGGCTTTTTGTTGCCGAGTATGGGCTTTGGCTCATCAGACAGCTTTGAGATCAGCACACCGTATTATCTGAATTTGGCACCCAATTATGATGCTACGATCACCCCGACCATTTTCACCAACCGCAATCCGATGCTGACGGGTGAGTTTCGCTATTTGACCGAAAATTATGGTTCAGGGGAGCTGACTGCTTCTTATCTGCCAAGCGATCGCCAGTATCAAGATGAAGATCGCAGCCGCGTGCGCTTTGATCATCGCTGGCAGCCCAAGCAGTTTGATAAGATCAATGCTTATGCACAATATCAATATGTCTCCGATGCCAATTATCTGTCCGATTTTGATACGCTAGGGCTTGAGACCACTAAGCTGAATCTACCACGACGCATCGGCGCAAGTTTCTTGGATGAAAATGTATCAGCTGATTTGCGCTTTGAAGATTTTCAGCGATTGGAGGGTTATGACATCAACGGTAATCCGATTGCTGACAAAGACCGCCCTTATGCCAGACTGCCGCAGCTATCGGTGAATTATCACCTGCCAAAGTCGTGGATGGGCGTGCCTGAAGGCTTACAAATCAGCGGCGTGCATAACTCCGCCTACTTTAAAAAAACCATCACAGATAACTCAGAACCCGAAAAAAGCGGCGCCAGAATGTTTAACCAAATCAGCGCCAGCTACCCACTGTTGCGTTCATGGGGCTATGTCACCCCCAAGCTTGCTTTGTCGCATCTGTACACCAGTTACGATGAAGACAGTCTGGCTGATCAAAACTTAAGCAAGCAAGATGGCAGCTATTCGGTCTTTGCGCCGACTGTGAGCATTGATAGCGGTCTGTTCTTTGAAAAATCAGGCGCTCCGTTTTTATTTAAAGATGCAGGCGGTCATCAAGTATTGACACCACGACTGCATTACACCTACACGCCATTTAAAGATCAACAAAACATCCCTAATTTTGAGACTACCTTGGGGCAGCTCAGTTACGAGCAGCTACTGGCCAACAGCTGGTTCTTAGGCTATGATCGCATCCAAGATCTGCACGCGCTTACCCCTGCCATCAGCTATCGCTATGTCGATGGTCAAGGCCGTACTCGCATCGAGGCTGGCGTGGCTGAACAGATATTGCTTGATGATGTCCGTGTCGGCATTGATAACAGCGAAAATTTCAGTGGCACAAGCTCAGGCTTGGCTTGGCAAGCAAGCCTGCAACCTAAGCAAAATCTGTGGCTCGATGCCTCAGGATCATTTGCTACCAATTACGACCCGAACAGTTTTGTGGCACAAGTGCGCTATCAGCCTGATGACCAAAAGTTATTTAACCTTGGCATCATCGAGCGTAAAGAAAATCGCGCGATCAATCAAGCACCTTTGTCCGCCTATACTGCTGCTGCGATTTTCCCCATCAATAATCGTTGGCGTGTGATGGGTCAGGTTCAATATGATTATCATCAAAACTATGTGATGGATTCGCTGGTGGGGGTTAATTATGAAGATTGCTGTTATGGTCTGTCGATCTACGCGCGACGCTATCGCGATGCCTTCAACCCACATCAAGATCCGAACACCGCTGTGATGGCCGAGGTACGCCTAAATGGCATCACCAATGGCGGACGCCTAAACCGTCTGCTAAACGAGCGCGTACTGGGATATGATCAAGTTCAGCAAGCATGGCAGCGCGCTTACTGACTACCAAGCCTTGCTGCCGATTTGGACTAAGATTTGGCTGATGATCAGCTGCCCAAGATTTGACCCGTTATGCCATTGGGATAATGAAGAAACTTTGCTTGATATTATTAATTTTGTAAACTGATTATCATTATTTTGGGCGTCAGGTCAGCAGCATTTGACGATTGGTGTGGCAAGTGCTACACTTAGGCAATTTGATGAACAGCGCTTCTCAAGCGGCTTAACCAAAAGCACACTTGTGGCAGCGCTGCTTTTTGGCCATCGAAGTGTGTGATGGTTTCATGTTATTTATAGATATTTTAAGGATCATTCATGCAAGGCAAATTTCTCAACCACGCTTTGGCTGTCGCCCTGATTGGCTGCTTAAGCCTAACTGCACAGGCCTCCATCAGCGGAAATAGCACCGATGGCATCGCAGCTAAGGTCAATGACGAGATCATCCTAAAAAGCGAACTCAAAGCAGCCACCGAGATCGTGATGACTGAGCTTAACAAAACTGGCTCAAGCGTCACAGCTGCCGAAGCGCAAGCGATGGCACTTGATGGCCTGATCAATGAAAAGCTACAATTGGGTCTGATCAATCGCGCTGGCATGGTCGCTAATGACACCGTCATCAATCAACAGCTGCTCCAAGTCGCGCGCGCGCAAGGTCTTAACAGCCTATCTGAGCTACAAACCAAGCTGGATACCGAACGCGCTGGCAGTTATGCCGCCTTGCGCCAACAAATGATCCAAGATGCCGCCCTGCAAGCTTTATGGCAAAATCAAGTTCAAAGCCGTGTACGCATCAGCGATGATCAAGTCGATGCCTTCTTAAAAAGTCCAGAAGCTGCACGCCTAAACCAAAATCAATATCAGCTGCTGCACATTCGCGTCCCCTATCTAAATAACGATGCCACAGATCAAAATCGTGAGCAAGCCTTAGCGGCCGCTCAGCGCGTCAAATCTGACTTGGATGCTGGTGCATCTTTGGATCAAGTGCTAAGCCGCTCACGCCAAAATTACGCGCTCGCTCTGCAAGGCGCGGATACAGGTTTATTGCCAGCCACCAGCATTCCACCGACGATCCTAGCCCAAGCTGCCAATTTGACTGTTGGCCAAAGCTCAGCACCGATGGCGACCGCTAATGGCATCGATGTGGTGAAGCTTATCAATAAAGTTGAAGACAAAACAATCGTCTCAGAATGGCAAACCAGCCACATCCTAGCACGCGTCGATGGCAGCCAAAGCAATGCGATGGCCGAACAAAAGATCAATGCACTGTACCGCGAGCTACAACAAGGCGCTGATTTTGCCACATTAGCCGCGACTTACTCTGATGATGCAGGCTCAGCAGCACAGCGTGGCAGCTTAGGCTGGGTGAATGAAGGAGATATGGTGCCTGAGTTTGAGGCGATGATGAAGCAGACCGAACGCGGTGACTTTTCTGCACCATTTCGCTCACAATTTGGTTGGCACATCCTAAAAATCGATAACACCCGCCAAAGAGATGTCACCGAACAGTATCGCCGCTCTGCCGCGCGTGAGTTCTTATTCTCTCGCCAAGCACCTCAAGCCCAAGAAGATTGGCTGCAAGAGCTGCGCTCTGGTGCTTATATCCGAGTATTTGAATAATCCTTTTGTTCAAATAGGACAAAGCCCTCAACATCATGCTTAGATTTTGAGGGCTTTTTATTGTTTATCACAAATACCAAAAACCCCAAGATCACAGATCTTGGGGCAGTGATGTGATCGATGCCATCGTCACGCGGATTATTTTAATACTGTCAATGGATCGACATACACGCCATTTCTGGCAATGCGAAACTCAAATAAAGCTGAGCCGCCAGCTTGGTTTTTCATACTGGCGATGCGCTGGCCAGTACGAACGGTATCACCCGTTTTGACTTGTGCGTCTTTGATGTGGATATAGCTGGATACAAAGCCATTGGTATGCTGAATGACGATGCTTGCGCCATCCATATTGCGATCAGCCTGTACGACTGTGCCTGAATTGCTGGCATTAATCGCATCCCCTTCTCTGCCTGAGAACCACATGCCGTTGCTGGTTACGGTCGATCCAGCGACGGTGGCCGTACCGAAGCGGCGTACCACAGGATTGCTGTTGCCCACAGGATAGCGGAACTGCATCACGCCTGAGCTGCCTGTGGCAAATGGTGCTTCGGCGCTGACGCTTGGCGCTGCCACTGGTTGAGGTGTTGGCGTGGGTGTTGGCGTTTGAGCTGCAGGACGACTTGGAGTGCTGGCAGGTCTTGGTGCTTGAACTGTGGTTTGGGTTGCGCCCGATCGGATGGCGCGTTCGCGTGCGCTGATGCTGCCCGTCCATAGTGTTAGCCATTGGCCAGTGTAGATGGTGTAGCTGCTGTTTAAGTTATTAAGCTGGCCGATCTCACGCCAGTTCAAGTTATAACGCTGCGCGATGCGACTAACGGTGTCGCCTTGCTTGACTTGGTAGCGATTTGGCACGCCTTTGCTGTCAGTGATCACCTGCGTGCTTGATGCACTGGCGCCTGTGCCAGCGGTGCTGTTATAAGTGGGTTTGCTGGCACATCCTGCCAATACACACATGGTTGCTGCACTGATTACCAAGCCAAATTGTTTCATAGATTTTTGGCTAGATACGCCGATCACACTATACACAATACACTTCCCGTTTAAAAACATTAACCAAAATCACCTGTTAGCACAAGCAATTCACCAAAATGTCGTCGATGAGCTGAGGTGTTACGACAAATGCGCCTATTGTAACATGCTCATAAAAAACACAAAACCCGCCAGCAGGCAGGTTTTGTATCTTTTTGTCAATGTTTTTTGCTCAAATTCATCCAGTTCCAAAACATTGATGAATCCTCACTGATGCTTAGGCGGCGACTTTGAGTTCAGGCAGCTGTTTTGGTTTAACCAGTGCATAGGCCACGCCCGTCAATAGACTGCCAGCACCGATGGCTACCAGATACATCAAGGCATGATTGACCGCACCTGGGATTAGTAGGACAAACACCCCACCGTGTGGTGCCACCAAAGTGATGTTAAATAGCGCCACCAATGCACCAGTCAGCACACCCCCTGCGATACAGCAAGGAATGACGCGTACAGGGTCTTTGGCAGCAAAAGGAATCGCACCCTCTGAGATAAAGCACGCACCCAAGACCACCGCGGCTTTACCGGCACTGCGTTCATTTTCGGTGAATTTTTTGGCCGCCAAAATGGTCGCAAGCCCGATGCCAATGGCTGGCACCATGCCACCTGCCATCGCTGCTGCCATCGGAAAATAACTTTCTGATGTCAACAGACCCACCGAGAACGCATACGCCGCCTTATTGATCGGCCCACCCAAATCCACACACATCATACCAGCCAAAATCATACCAAGAATCACAGCATTGGCCGTACCCATATTGGCGAGGAAGGTCTCCATCTGCGTCAAGACATAAGCCACTGGCGTGCCGATGACATAATACATAGATAGGCCAACAATCAGCGTACTAAATAGCGGAATGATCAAAATCGGTTTTAGTGCTTCAAGCGTCACAGGCAGTTGCAGTTTTTTGGCAAGAAATAGCGAGACATAACCTGCCAAAAAGCCTGCGGCGATACCGCCAAGAAAACCTGCGCCCAATGTGCCAGCCAGCGCACCACCTACCAAGCCTGCTGCAAGACCAGGACGATCAGCGATCGAATAAGCGATGTAGCCTGCCAATAGCGGCACCATCAAGCCAAATGCCGCCTTACCTGTACCCATCAAGGCTGCCGCCAATGAGCCTTCAACTTCAAACGCCTTAATCCCAAAAACAAAAGACAAAGCAATCAAAAGACCACCTGCCACCACCATTGGTAGCATATAAGAGACGCCTGTTAGCAGATGCTTATACACGCCTGCTTTTTGGGTATTGTCCGCTTTTTCGCTACTTGCCGTTTTTGATGAGCTAAGTAGTGATGCGGTAGCGATGGCGTCATCAAAGGCTTTATCGGTTTGCTTTAGTGCCACACCTGTGCCACAGCGATAAACCTTTTTACCGACAAAGCGGTCGGTATTCACCTCAATATCTGTCGCCAAAATCACAAAATCGGCGCGATCAATACTCTCTTGGCTAAGAATGCTCTTAGCACCCACAGAGCCTTGCGTTTCGACATCAATGGTGTAGCCACGACGCTCAGCACCCAGCTTCAATGCATCTGCTGCCATAAAGGTATGTGCCACCCCTGTCGGGCAAGCAGTAATCGCCACAAAATGCAGTGGCCGATCTGTCGTCTCAAAAACATCCATATTAGGCGCTGCAAATAAGGTCTGTAAATAGTCGCTGTCGGCAAATTCATCGCCATTAAGCTTGTGCGCTGCAAGATGGATCGAGCCTGCGCCATGTGCTGCTTCATCAGCGATGGTCACCATCGTCGCCCCTGCCAAAGGCTCATCGATGGCGGTGGTGATGCCGCGCGCTTGTAAGGCTTTGGCTAATTTTTTGGCGATAAGCAGCGCATGTGCTGATTCGCTTGCCACAGTGATGGCGACCGAAGAAGGGAAATTTTGCATAATAATTACCGCGTTAATAAATTAAATTCGATTGATTTGGACTTGAGCCATCAATGTCGCCAAGCGTTCAGGATCAGCCACCCCAAAGCCAACAATGCTGACTGCATGCGCAGATAGCGCTACAGCTTGGGTTAGCACTTGTGCATCTTCGTCTGCACCTAGCAGCCCTTGGATCATAGCTGCCACCAAAGTATCGCCAGCACCAACCGTGCTTTTTACCGTCACTTTAGGTGGTGTGGCATGATAAGCAGCATGTGGCGCGTACCAATGCACGCCTTTTTCACCCATTGAGATAACCACATGCTCAATGCTTGCACCCACTGCTGTCAAAAGCGCGCGCTGCTCATCAGCTGTCTGACACGCCATGCCAAATGCTTCAGTCAGCTCATCGCTATTAGGCTTAATTAGCCACAGCGGATAACTCATGGCTGCTTTAAGGGCTTCACCACTGACATCAACCGCAAGCTTGGGGTTGACCGCCATCACCACATTGATCAGTTGGTGAAAATCATCCATGCCAAAACCCTGTGGCAGACTGCCTGCAATCAGTACAGCATCACAGGCAGTAGCCAGTTGGCCAGCTTTTTGGAGCAGTTTTGTTTTATCTGCATCTGTAACCCAAAAGCCCTTGCCATTGACATCGGTCGTCGTACCATGATCGACAAGCTTTATATTGGTGCGCGTATTGCCATCGACACGCACGAACTGATCTTCGATGGCAGCAGGCGTACAACGATCGGCAAATAATTGAACAAAGCTTGCTTGGTTTTGTTGTCCCAAAAACCCACTAGCGATACAATCAATACCCAAATCAGCCAAGATCTGCGCAGAATTTAGAGCCTTGCCAGCAGCGTCCAACTGCGTGCTGGTCGCGCGATTGACCTCGCCGATTTTTAGGCCATCGACAGCGATGGTCATATCCAGCGCTGGATTTAAGGTGATACACAGTACTTTTTTCATAGCTGCTTGACCAGTTGGCGTACTTGTTCGGCAGTTTGACATTCCAAAGCCTGCATGGCAAGCGCTTGCATTTGGCTATACTGCATCTCACGGATCATCGCTTTGGTCATGGCGATGCTTTTGGCAGACATTGACAGCTCATCAACACCCAGACCGACCAATAGCGGCACAGCATCAGGATCAGCTGCTAATTCACCACAAACGCCCACCCATTTGCCCTCACGATGCGCTGCTGTGACAGCTTGATGGATCAGCTGTAGAATACTTGGATGCAGGCCATCGGCATCTTTTGAGATCACAGGATGTCCGCGATCGATGGCCAGCACATATTGGGTCAAATCATTGGTACCGATGCTAAAAAAGTCCACTTCTTTGGCAAATTGATGCGCCATCACTGCAGCACTTGGCACCTCAAGCATGATGCCTACTTGCAATTGGTCATGCGGATACTGCACCAACACCTCATCTAAAATCGCTTTGGCTGCAAAAAATTCCTCAATGCGTCCAATCATCGGAAACATAATGCGCAAATCACGACCCTCTGATGCCACGATCAAGGCGGTGAGCTGTGCGCGCAGCAGCTCCGGTTTTGCAAGTAACAAGCGAATGCCGCGTAAGCCCAAAAATGGGTTTTCTTCAGCGGCCATCGGCAGATACGGCAAGGCCTTATCCCCACCAATGTCAAGCACACGCACCACCAATGGCTTACCATCCAAAGCCTCAAAAACCTGTGCATAATCTGCCACTTGTGTCTTGATATCAGGGATTTGGGTGTGCGACATAAACACAAGCTCAGTACGCAACAGACCCACACCCTCAGCACCATTGGCGACAGCATTGGCGGTGTCAGCGACATTACCTAGGTTTGCTGCCACCTCAACACGATGGCCATCGGTGGTGATTGCAGGCTCTTTGGCCACCAAAGCCGCCTTGCGCATCATCTCACGGCGCGCTGCCTGAATCTCGCGACATTCAGCGATCATCTCATCACTTGGCTCAACGACGAACCAGCCAGCACCGCCATCAAGCAGCACCGAAGTCCCACCTTGAATCTCCAGTACAGACTGACCAGCACCGACCAGTGCAGGTATGCCCAAGGCACGCGCAATGATGGCGCTGTGTGAGCTTGCTCCACCGACGGCAGTGATGATGCCTGCCACACTGGTCGGATCGAGATTGGCCACATCAGATGGCAAGAGATCTTCTTTGATGAGCACATAAGGCGCATCAGGTGGCGCTGCCTGTGTTTCACCCACAAGCTTTAATAGCACCTTTTGGCCGATGTCTTTCAAGTCTTGAGCGCGCTCGGCCAGCAGCTGATTTGCGAGCGCCGCCTGAGCCGATGCCAGCTCTTCGATCATCGCATGCCATGCTGCCGGTGCTGATAAGCCCTCTTGCAGCCCCTCTTTGACACCCATCAACATCTCATCATCGTCTAGTAATGCCAGATGTGCAGCGAAAATCTCAGCGATCTGAGGATTTTTGGCGGTTTTAATGACCACTTGCAGATCTGCCTTGACAGCAGCGATTGCCTCTTGTAGTTTGGTCATTTCTGCTTCTGGAAATTGGGCAGTCATCGGATAATGGTAGCGCACTGGCTTGATGATATGCGCCCCACCGACCGCCAAACCTTGAGAAGCATTGATCGCTTTGTGTCGCACACCAGGCTGGATGCCGATACTGTTATTTATAGTTGATGCATCGGATGTCTGATCCGTGTCATGGCTAACAACAGGGCTGACAACAGGACTGACGCTTTCGCCCAATCCTGAACGCACCGCATCAATGATCTCATCAAGCTTGGATGCTGCTTGTGTGTCGGGTTCTGCAATAAAAGTCAGCGTCTGCCCTTTGATGGCGCCCAATGACAAAAGCCGCGTCAAGCTCTTGGCAGAAACATACTCCCCAGCATCTACTGAGACCTTGATCTCACCATCGATGTGCTTGGTCAGCGCCGCCAGTGCCGTCGCAGGACGCGCATGCAGCCCGTGATCATTGGCCAGCACAACGGAGGCTGATGGCCAGTTGGCTTGATTTTGGATGCCAAGCAGCTGAAGGATCGATTGGGTATCTTTTTGGCGAATCGCATCAGCAAGCGACTGACTCATCAGTGTATCTAATAGCTGTGACAGTGCTGCGCGATCGACAGATTTTTCGGCAGTGATCACCGCCAAAGCTTGCTTGGCACTGGCCACCATAGCCAATGCCGACTGATGGATGCCCTGCTGCTCTTCTAAAATCACTGCACTCACCGCATCGCTAAGCTGCGTGGGTGTATGCTTGGGCAAAAATAGCGAGCTGATCACGCCTTGTTTTTTGAGTAGCTGCGCCGCTTGCAGATACAGCTCATCGACATCACTTGCCAGACTGTCGGTGATGATCAATGCATCCGACAGTCGCAGTGGTTTTTTGGTCGCGCCCAAAGCTTCGATGAGCGCCTCTGCTGTGGTAGCTTGCTGGATTTGGGTGGCCACATCATCATTTAAAGCGCGTGTTAAGCTTTGTAAAATCTGCAAATGCTCATCGGACTGTGCTGCGATCACCACCGCCAAATACACCACATCGCCTGCATCATTCCACTGAACACCATCGGCAAAATGCACCAATCTGACGCCAGTTTTCTTGATGCTGCTGCGCGAATCTGGTGTGCCATGCGGAATGGCGATGCCTTGACCCAGGTAGGTCGATGACTGATTTTCACGATCTTTTAGGCCTTGTAAATACTCTGGCGTGGTCAGACCATCTGCCACCAAAATCTCACAAAGCACCGACAGTGCCTCTTGTTTGCTGCGTGCAGTTGCTTGCATACGCACGCTGTCAGCGGTTAAGCTTAGCATATTTACCCTTTAAACCCATGTTGGATTATGATTAACGGTGTATAAATTGTAATATTATTTCAAATGATAAAACAATTTGTCAAAAAAATTGTATAATTGTAGCACAATCCAGTCGTCATCTTAAGCAAAGAATTGTAAACATTTCATCCCTTTGAGCCAATAAAAAAGACAAATTCAGCCTCGAATTTGTCTTCATCAATGGCCATCGACGGCCACGGATCTTGCTTATAGCATCGGCTTAGTAACCGCCAAAAAGACAATGCCTGCATAAGCCACACCTGCGATCAGCATCCCAGCCTTGGCCTGTGATAATGACAGATCTTGATTGCGCAGCGCCTTGATGTTGGCAGATACCGCCACGATTAAGAGTACCAACTTGGCAATCGCCCAATGCTGCATGCCTGCCACTTGGTACAGCTGCCAAAATAGCCATAGACCTGTTAGCATCAGCACGGTATAGACCAGATGCGTCATGCCACTAAATGCAGGCGAGCGCTTGGCTTTTTTGCCAGTAAAAATCGGCACGGCCTGATAAAGGTACAACAAGATCGTCACGACCGCGACCAGCATGTGTAAATGTTTCATATAACGCCTTTTGATTGATCGGTTTTATTGGTAAATCACTTCAAGGATTTCAAATTCAGCCACACCGCTTGGTGTCTGGATTTTGGCTTCATCACCTTCTGATTTGCCAATCAAGCCACGAGCGATTGGCGAGTTGACCGAGATTTTACCTGATTTAAAATCCGCTTCATCATCGCCCACAATCTTGTAGCGACGCTTGGCGCCATCATCAAGATTTTCAAGCTCAACGGTAACGCCAAACACCACACGACCATCTTGTGGCAGTTTGGTTGGATCGATGACTTGCGCGCCGCCCAGCTTGGCTTCGATATCACGGATACGCGCTTCGCACAGGCCTTGCTGTTCACGGGCGGCATGATATTCTGCATTTTCTTTTAGGTCGCCATGCTCACGAGCCTCAGCGATCGCAGTGGTGATGCGTGGGCGTTCGACGGTTTTGAGCTGTTTTAGCTCTTCTTCAAGTGCTTGATGTCCTTGTGGGGTCATTGGATAGCGTTGCATAAAGATTCCTTTTTTAAAAAACAAATGCAAAAAAGCTTGCCAAACTTTCATCTGGCAAGGCTTTTTGACTAAAATTTGATACCATTGTACTTGCTTTTTATAAAATTGCAAGGCTTTTATGTATGTCAATTGTACCAAGCAATCGGACGAATGATATTTAAACAAAACACCGACTGCCAACATAACAATCGGTGTTTGGTGTCAGACCGCCTAAGATTATGCTGAATGCAAATCTTGTAGCTTATACACATCAAATGGCAGTTTGACTTGGTACGCCATGCACACCGCTTGAGCAGCACTCATCGTGGTCACATAAAACACCTTGTTTTGTAGGGCGCTGCGACGGATCAAGAACGAATCTTCCTGAGCCTGCTTGCCTTCGGTGGTGTTGATGACCAAGTGGATTTCACCATTTTTTAGCATATCAACAATGTGTGGACGACCTTCGTTGACCTTATTGATACGCTCACAAGCGATGCCTGCATCCGCCAATACCTGCTGAGTGCCGCCTGTCGCGACCAGAATAAAGCCATAGTCAATCAGCTGTTTGGCGACGGCTGGCAGGTGTTTTTTATCACTATCACGCACTGACAAGAAGGCTTTTTTGACTTCGCCTGCTACCGGTAAGCCTGGTAGGCGTTCGTTTGAGCCGATAACAGCTTTGTAGAAAGCTTCGCCAAAGGTCTTGCCCACACCCATCACTTCACCTGTTGATTTCATCTCTGGGCTTAGGATTGGATCCACACCTGGGAACTTGGCAAATGGGAATACCGCTTCTTTGACCGAATAATGCGTCGGAATGATTTCACTGGTAAAGCCCTGCTCTTCTAAGCTCTTGCCTGCCATACAACGGGCAGCGACTTTGGCAAGTGATGTACCGATACATTTTGAGACAAATGGCACTGTACGGCTCGCGCGCGGGTTCACTTCTAGGATATACACAGTGTTATCTTTGACCGCATATTGCACGTTCATCAGACCAACAACGCCCAGCTCTTTTGCCATCGCAATGGTCTGCTCACGGATCTGATCTTGGATGTCATTGCTCAATGAATACGGTGGCAAGCTACACGCTGAGTCGCCTGAGTGCACGCCTGCTTGTTCGATGTGCTGCATGATACCACCGATGACGACGGTTTTGCCATCAGACACACAATCCACATCCACTTCGATGGCATCATCCAAGAAGCGATCTAGTAGCACTGGTGCTTCGTTCGATGCTTGTACCGCTTCACGCAGATAGCGTTTGAGCTCATCTTCGTTATACACGATTTCCATCGCACGGCCACCTAGGACATAGGATGGGCGGACAACCAGTGGATAACCGACAGATTGCGCTTTGACGATACCATCTTCACTACTGGTCGCCAGTGCGTTTGGTGGCTGATTTAAGTTCAGCTGATGCAGCATACGCTGGAAGCGTTCACGGTCTTCGGCACGGTCGATGGCATCAGGGCTTGTACCGATGATTGGCGCACCTGCTTTTTCTAATGCACGAGCCAGCTTCAGCGGTGTCTGACCGCCATACTGCACGATGACGCCTTTTGGTTTTTCGGTGCGGATAATCTCAAGCACATCTTCTAGTGTCACAGGCTCAAAGTATAGGCGATCTGATGTGTCATAGTCTGTTGAGACAGTTTCTGGGTTACAGTTCACCATGATGGTCTCATAGCCATCTTCACGCATGGCAAGTGCTGCGTGCACACAGCAGTAGTCAAACTCGATACCTTGACCGATACGGTTTGGGCCACCGCCGATAACCATGATTTTATCTTTGTCGCTTGGGCGTGCTTCGCATTCATCATCATAGCTTGAATACATATAAGCGGTCGAAGTCTCAAACTCTGCCGCGCAGGTATCGACACGCTTATACACAGGATACACACCAAGATCCCAACGCTGTTTGCGCAGTTGTTTTTGGCTGATGCCCATTAAGTTTGCGATGCGAAGATCGCTCATGCCCTTGCGTTTAAAGGTACGTAGATTGTCGGCATTTAGGCCGCCAAAGCCCAGTGATTTGATTTCGCTTTCGGTTTTGACGATGTCTTCGATTTGTACCAAGAACCAAGGATCGATTTTGGTGTATTGATAGACTGCATCCAAATCAAAACCATGGCGGAACGCTTCAGCGATATAGAAGATACGATCAGGCGTTGGAATCGACAGCTTGTTTTTGATTTCGCTATTGATGGCATCGGCTGATTTGCCTTCAAGCTCGATGATTTCATCAAAGCCAGTTGCACCCGTTTCTAGGCCACGCAAGGCTTTTTGCATTGATTCTTGAAAATTACGACCAATCGCCATCACCTCACCCACTGATTTCATCTGAGTGGTCAAGGTATTTTCCGCTTGTGGGAATTTTTCGAAGTTAAAGCGTGGAATCTTGGTCACGACATAGTCAATCGATGGCTCAAAGCTTGCTGGCGTTTTGCCACCAGTGATGTCATTTTTTAGCTCATCTAGGGTATAGCCCACAGCCAATTTGGCAGCGATTTTGGCGATTGGGAAACCCGTTGCCTTGGATGCCAATGCCGATGAGCGGCTTACACGCGGGTTCATCTCAATCACCACCATACGACCGTTGGCAGGGTTGATGCCAAACTGCACGTTTGAGCCACCAGTCTCAACACCGATTTCACGCAGTACTGCGATCGATGCATTACGCATCAGCTGATATTCTTTATCAGTCAAGGTCTGTGCTGGCGCAACGGTGATTGAGTCGCCAGTATGCACGCCCATTGGATCGAAGTTTTCGATTGAGCAGACGATGATGCAGTTGTCGTTCTTGTCACGCACCACTTCCATCTCGTACTCTTTCCAGCCGATCAAGCTTTCGTCAATCAACAGCTGATGCGTTGGTGATAGATCAAAACCACGCTCACAAATTTCAATAAACTCATCGCGGTTATAAGCAATACCGCCACCTGAGCCACCCATGGTAAATGAAGGACGGATAATCACAGGGAAGCCAAAGCGTGCCTGAATCTCAAGTGCTTCTTCCATCGACTCAGCGATGTCAGCGCGTGGGCATTCTAGGCCGATTTTTTTCATGGCTTTGTCAAACAGCTCACGGTCTTCGGCTTTTTCGATGGCATCTTTGGTTGCACCAATCAGCTCACAGCCATATTTGGCAAGCACACCATGCTTATCCAAATCCAGTGCACAGTTCAGTGCAGTTTGACCGCCCATGGTTGGCAAAATAGCATCTGGACGCTCTTTGGCGATGATACCCTCAACAGTCTGCCAAGTGATCGGCTCAATGTAAGTTGCATCCGCCATCACAGGGTCGGTCATGATGGTTGCTGGGTTTGAGTTGACTAGGATAACTCGATAACCCTCTTCTTTTAGGGCTTTACAGGCTTGAGCGCCTGAGTAGTCAAACTCACACGCTTGACCGATGACAATCGGGCCTGCGCCGATGATTAGGATACTTTTAATATCATTGCGTTTTGGCATAATCTTACCCTTTTGGTTAAATCTTTAAATCTAGTTATTCGAAAAAATCTTCGTCAATTTCACAAATTTCAAGCAGCTGCTTGGTCTGAATACCAACTTTGTAGCGAATCATCAGTGTTACCAAATTCTGACCATCAATCAGCACCACCTTACCCAATAGCTTTTCGGCATACTCTTTAGCAGATTTGGTAAATGATGAGGTGGTAATAAATACACCTCGCTCAACGCCACGACCTTGCAATGCACCAACAAACGACTGAATTTCTTTACTGCCAATCGTGTTGCCATCATGATAGCGTTTGGCTTGGATATAGATATTTTGGATGCCAAGCGGATCTTGCTTAATCACGCCATCAATACCGCCATCATGCGATTTACCGACATGTTCAAACAGGTTTTCTTTACCACCATAACCCATCGCAAGCAAAGTGCGAATCACCGCCTTTTCAAAAAATTCAGGTGTCTGTGTCCGCAGTCGCTCAAGCAAATCCACCGCCAACAAGTTTTCAAGCTCTTGCACCGCTGTGATGGCTTGTTGTTCATAATCAATCTCGGCATCAAGGTCAGTATCGTTCAGATTGACTGCCGCATGATCAGTTTGATTCTGCTGCGTTTTACGGGCTTTGATTTCTGCTTGGTAATTATCCCAATCAGCCAAACCCACAAATTGCTTTTCGCTAATACCTTGTAAATCACGCCACTCTTTGGCTTTTGTAGTGCCAAGCGGTGTAATTTGATAAGTAGCTCTTGCCAATCTTTTAAAAATGCCTGCTTTGGTTAAGCTAGAAATCGCCCAGCCCAAAGAATTTTCGACACGGCTTTGACCCGATGCCAAAGGTGTCGCCATCTCTTCTTGACTGATATTGGCAAGTTTAGCAGTATCTGCATAAATCTGATGGCGGGTGCGTACTTGCCCATCTGCCATCAGTGCTAATACCCAACGGCGAGATGCATCGTGGCTGGTAATCACTTGCATGACCAACTAGCCCTTAAACTCGCTCATCTGCTCAATAAATTGATCAAACAGCACCGCACAATCATGTGGGCCTGGGCTGGCTTCTGGATGTCCTTGGAAGCTAAATGCAGGACGATTGGTCAGCTCGATGCCTTGGTTTGAGCCATCAAACAATGAACGATGTGTCACACGCACATTGGCAGGCAGGCTTGATTCATCGACCGCAAAACCGTGGTTTTGGCTTGTGATCATCACAGTACCATCTAGGATATTTTGGACTGGATGGTTCGCTCCGTGATGACCAAACTTCATCTTCAAGGTCTTCGCCCCACTTGCCAATGCCAATAGCTGATGACCTAAGCAGATGCCAAACACTGGAATGGCGGTCTCATTAATAATATGACGAATCGCATCGATAGCATAAGTACATGGCTCAGGATCACCAGGGCCGTTTGACAAGAAAATACCATCTGGGTTGTGCTTTAGCACTTCAGCCACAGGCGTGGTCGCAGGTACGACAGTGACATGACAGCCACGATCGACAAGCATACGCAAGATGTTGGTTTTGACACCAAAGTCATAAGCCACAATATTAAAGCGATGCTCGATATCTTCGCCAAGCTTACGGAAGCGGCCGCCAGTCTCGGTTGTCTTGGCATTGCGGCCATCATTGGCAAGCTCCCATGAGCCTTCAGTCCAGATGTAGCCGTCTTGGTCGCAGCAGACCTTGGCAAGGTCTTGACCTTTCATCGATGGTGCTGATTTGGCAAGCTCAATCGCGCGAGCTTCATCGATATTGCCATCGCTATCGGCTGTCATGATGCAGCCATTTTGAGCACCTGTGGTGCGTAGTAATGTGGTCAGCTTACGAGTGTCAATGTCAGCGATCGCCACGACATTATTGGCAATCAGATAATCTGACAGCGAGCCTGTGGCACGAAAGTTTGAGTGCAGTAGCGGCAAATCACGAATAATCAACCCTGTCGCCCACACCTTATGGATGCAACCTGATTCACGATCTTCATCGTTACAGCCCGTGTTGCCGATGTGCGGATAGGTCAAGGTGACCATTTGTCCTGCATAGCTTGGGTCGGTTAAGATCTCTTGGTAGCCTGTCATCGCTGTGTTAAATACCACTTCACCGACAGTTTCGCCTGTGGCACCGATGCTCACACCACGAAAAATTGTGCCGTCTGCCAGTGCCAATACGGCTTTTAAGGTTGCTTGTGCTGTCATGAATCTGCCCCGGATTTATTATAGATTTTAAATATTTTAGCCTAAAAATATTAAGAATAGCCAAATTTTGGATAAAATTTTTTGGCGATCGCTCGCCACTAGACCATTCATGGTAGGAAAATCACGCACAAAAAAGCGAATGATTGATACAAATAACTTACCCTTGAAATGCCAAGATAAAGTTAGATGTATTCATAATCACTCGCTCGTCGTAGATTTTGGCTATTATATATAAAATTTTGCAAAAAATCCAACAATTTTTGACAAATTTTTACATCACACGAACCTCAAAAATCCCACTCATCAAGCATTAGGCTCCAAAACCACTGCTGCTGAGTTGATGCAATATCTCAGACCAGTATCTGTGACATAATTATCATCAAAGACATGACCCAGATGCCCACCGCAGTGATGGCAGGTGACTTCGATGCGACGCATCCCATGCGACAGATCCAGCGTCTCATCGACAGCTTGTTTATCAATCACCTGATCAAAGCTTGGCCAACCACAGCCAGAATGAAATTTAGCCGTGCTACTAAATAGTGGCGCATGACAGCCCTTACAGTGATAAGTGCCTGCCGTTTCGGTATCGGTATAAATACCTGTAAAGGCCCGCTCCGTGCCTTTTTGGCGTAGCACATAGTAAGACAGCTCATCAAGTCGCTCTCGCCAATCGCTATCTGTCATGGTGCGTAAGGTGTCTTGGTCGATGGTTTTCATGATTATCCTTAAATCCTCATTGGGTATATTGTATTTATTAAGTTAAACACCATCGGCCACACTGGTTGGCATGATGGCTGCTTTGATTGTATCATAAAATCGATGGATCATCTGATAAAAGCGATAAATTTGCCAAAATTCAGTTATTTTGCAAGTAAAACTTGCATTTTTATTATTCATATTGCTAAATTGATCAAAGTAACAAAAACTTGCCAAGCATAACTTGCAAAATGGTCAATATGGGCGTAAAATACTGCCATTCATTCATCAGCGATGGTTGCCATGAGCCAAATTTTACAAGACAATGACAGTCACGACACCTTAACCAGCACCCAAGCCCAAGGACTTCGCCTAAAACAGCGTCGCAAGGCGCTCGGTATGTCTGCTGAAAGCTTAGCAATCAAGATGGGGGAGTATGGCTCGCCTGTCAGTCGTGGTGCGATTGCCAATTGGGAATGTGGCAAAAATGGCATTGCCAGTGCTAAATTGCCGATTCTTGCCCAAGTGCTTGGCGTGAGCGAAAGTTATTTGCTGCGGGGCGATGATGTCGTCACGCCAATGGGTACGCCGATGATGACTCCAATTTTACAAACGACACAACCTGTGGAAACTGCTATGCTTACCGACACCCCAAAACCTTTAAAAAAATCCAGTAAACTTGCTAATGTCTGCTACGATATTCGTGGTGAACTGCTTCAGACCGCTGTACGCATGGAAGCTGAAGGTCAGCGTATCATCAAGCTAAATATCGGCAATCCAGCACCATTTGGGCTATTGCCACCAGATGAGATCGTCCGTGATGTGGCGATGAATTTGAATGATGCGTCGGGTTATTCGGATTCACAAGGGATTTTTGCAGCTCGTAAGGCGATTTTGCAGTATTATCAAGCCAAAGGATTGTTGACGGCGACCGATGTGGCGGATGTCTATATCGGCAATGGCGTGAGTGAGCTGATTGTGATGACCATGCAGGCGTTGCTTGATGACGGTGATGAGGTGCTGATCCCGATGCCTGATTATCCACTATGGACGGCAGCAGCAAATCTGGCAGGCGGCACGGCGGTGCATTATCGCTGTAATGAAGATGATAATTGGCAGCCTGATTTGGCAGATATCGAAAGTAAAATCACCCCACGCACCAAAGGTATCGTCATCATCAATCCAAATAACCCAACCGGTGCACTGTACTCCGATGAGATGCTACACAGCATCGCCAATCTTGCCAAAAAATATGGCTTAGTCATCATGGCGGATGAGATTTATGATCGCATCTTGTACGATGGTGCGGTGCATACACCGATGTGTACCATCACTGATGAATGCTTGGTGCTGACTTTCAACGGCTTATCCAAGTCGCATCGTATCGCAGGCTATCGTTCAGGCTGGCTGATGCTATCGGGCAAAAAAGACCATGCCACTGATTTTATTGAGGGCTTGACCATGCTCGCTAGTATGCGTCTGTGTGCCAATGTGCCAGCTCAATATGCCATCCAGACGGCGATGGGTGGCTATCAGTCTATGCAGGCTTTGACCGCACCGACGGGCAGACTATGCAAACAGCGTGATTTGGCGGTACAGCGACTCAATGCCATCAAAGGCATCAGCTGCACCACGCCACAAGGGGCGTTTTATTGCTTTGCAAAGATTGATCGTGATGTCTATCCGATTGATAATGATATGAAATTTATGATGGAATTATTGACCGAAGAAAAGGTGCTGATTGTCCAAGGCACAGGCTTTAACTGGGATCAGCCAGATCATTTCCGTGTGGTATTTTTGCCAAATCTGATTGATCTTGAAGATGCGATGGATCGACTGGATCGGTTCTTTGCCAAAAAACGCCGTGAGTTTGGGACGGAGTGACACCAGACCAAACTTGCTCAATTCTCTGACAAACCAAACCGCTCATTATGGGCGGTTGTTGTCTTTTATAAACTGTCAAATCAGATTATCCCCAAACCATCTACCGATATTCCATTTTTGAATTTTAATTTTTTATGCTCAACGCTTAACATGATGCGGTATAATTCTTAATCCAAAAACATCCTGTTATTTCAATTCATTTAGCCATACGCCAAAGGAAAATTATCATGTATCAATACAGCTATGCCGACCAAAAACTGGTGGACGAGCGTGTCGCTCAGTTCCGTGACCAAACCCAGCGTTTTTTGGCAGGTGAGTTGCCAGAAGAGCAATTTTTGCCACTTCGTCTCCAAAACGGTCTGTATGTACAGCGTCATGCGCCGATGCTACGCATTGCCATTCCTTATGGTCTGATGTCGAGCAATCAGCTGCGTACACTTGCTGAGATTGCCCGTGATTATGACCGTGGCTATGGGCATTTTACCACTCGTACCAATCTACAGCTAAACTGGGTGAAGTTAGAAGAAGTGCCTGATATTCTTGCCAAGCTTGCCGCCAATCAGATGCACGCCATTCAGACATCAGGCAACTGTATCCGTAACACGACGACTGATCCGTACTCAGGCATTCATGCCGATGAGATTGCTGACCCACGCCCATACTGCGAGATTATCCGTCAGTGGAGTACTTTTCATCCTGAATTTGCCTTTTTGCCACGCAAATTTAAGATTGCTGTGATTGGCACTAAGGCTGACCGTGCAGCCACTCAGGTGCATGATATCGGCTTGCACTTGGTTGAGCGTGATGGTGAGATTGGCTTTGAAGTGCTGGTTGGTGGCGGTCTTGGCCGTACGCCAATCATTGGTAAGGTGATTAATGAATTTTTGCCACGCCGTCATCTGTTGTCGTATCTGGATGCGATTTTGCGTGTGTATAATTTAGAAGGTCGCCGTGATAATAAATACAAAGCGCGTATCAAAATCCTTGTCGAAAGCCTTGGTAAAGATGTCTTTGCCCAAAAAGTCGATGAAGAATGGCAAACGCTTAAAGATGGTGATTTGACCCTGAGTGATGCACATTTTGAGAAGGCACAAAGCTATTTTACCGCGCCAAATTATGAACAAATCGATCCGCTAGAGGCACAATCTAAGCTGGATGAATTTTTTGGCGATATCAACTTTAAAAACTGGTATGAGCATAACACTGTCGCCCATAAAGTGAACGGCTACCGTGCTGCGGTAATTTCACTAAAAGCAGGCGTGGTGGGCGATGCTTATGTACCAGCCGGTGATATCACTGATCAGCAAATGTTTGCTTTGGCAGATTTGTCAGATGAGTATAGCCTAGGTGAAATCCGCGCAACGCATCACCAAAACCTTGTGCTTGGTGATGTCAAAATCACCGACCTATATGCACTATGGCAAAAACTGGTTGATTTGAAGTTGGCTCGAGCCAATATCGGCACGCTGACAGACATGATTGTCTGCCCAGGTTTTGATTATTGTGCTTTGGCAAATGCCACGACGCATAATATCGCCGAATCGATCGAAAAGCTGTTTAATGACTTGGATTATCTGTATGATTTGGGTGATATTCGCCTAAATATGTCAGGCTGTATGAATGCTTGTGCGCACCACCATGTGGGTGATATTGGTATTCTTGGCGTCGATAAAAAAGGCGAGCATTGGTATCAAATCAGCCTAGGTGGCAACTCAGGCGAAAATGCCAAGCTTGGTCAAATCCTAGGCCGTGCGGTCGCTGCTGATGAAGTGGCGCAGACGATTGCTACCATCGTTGATGTCTATAAAAACGAGCGTATCGAAAGCGATGAGCATATTGAGACCTTTGCTCAAGCGGTTGAGCGATTGGGTATCGCACCGTTCAAAGCCGCCGTTTATAGCTAATCAATAATAAAGCATAAGGAATTATCATGAGTCTAACTAAAGTATATAAAGATGCTCGTACCGAAAGCATCACCCTTGATGAAGCAGTGGTATCGGCAGCATTGAATGCTGATACCACACCTGACGAGATTGAGGCGATTGTGGCAGCATCGCCAAAATCACTACTGTTTTATTTGGCGGACTTTAAAGACGGCCGTGTGTTTAGTCTAATTCGCCATGCTCGTCATAAGGGCTACACTGGTGAAATCATTGTGGCAGGCAAGTTTGCCTTAGACCAAGCCAATTACTTCGTCAAATCAGGTGCTGATGCCTTTGTCGTGGCTGATGATCAAGTCGCAACCTTAAGCAAAACCTTGACCGACCTTGCAACAGGCTATAATGGCGAGTCGGTTAATCGTTTGCCATTATTTAGCTAATCCATAAAAAGCGAGCTGCCATGAATACTTTGCCTTTATTTTTTAATCTACATAACAAAACCGTGCTGATCGTCGGCGGCGGTGATGTCGCCCACCGTAAAGCGGTATTGATGGCAAAGGCACAGGCTCGCATGGTGGTGATTGCCAAGCAGTTTGATGAAGATTTTATTCAGTTTCTAAAACAAAATGCGGTCACTTATCATCAAAAAATCTATGAACCAAGCGATCTAGACACTTATCAGCCTGCCATCGTCATTGGTGCCACCGATGATCATGCGGTGAATGTCGCACTGCATGGTGATTGTCAGGCTCGTGGCATTGCTGTCAATGTCGTTGATACGCCTAAGCTTTGTGATTTTATTTTTCCTGCCATTGTCGATCGTGATCCTGTGGTGATTGGTGTGTCTAGTAATGGCAAAGCACCTGTATTGGCACGACTGATTCGAGCCAAGATTGAAAGCAGCTTGCCAAGCAGTATCGGTAAGCTTGCTGCCAAAGCGGGCGAATTTCGTGCCAAGGTCAAAGATGCCTTGCCGACCATCACCGAGCGACGCTATTTTTGGGAATCGGTGTTCGAGCGAGCCTTGGCGGATCGTCAGATTGCCCCATTGGACGATGAGCTCCAAAGCTTTATTGACCAAGGCAAACAAGGTGGCGAAGTCTATATTGTCGGTGCTGGTGCAGGCGATCCTGATTTATTGACTTTTAAGGCGCTAAGGCTGATGCAGCAGGCTGATGTCGTGTTGTACGATGCGTTGGTATCACCTGAAATCATCGATCTGTGTCGCCGTGATAGCCAAAAAATCTTTGTCGGCAAAAAACGCACCGATCACGCCAAAACTCAAGATGAAATCAATGCGTTATTGGTGCAATACGCCAAGGCAGGCCATCGAGTGCTACGCCTAAAAGGTGGTGATCCGTTTGTCTTTGGGCGGGGTGGTGAAGAGATGCTGGCGTGCCAAGCCTCAGGCGTACCTTATCAAGTCGTCAGCGGTATCACGGCAGCACTGGCAGCGGGTAGCTGTGCAGGCATTCCTTTGACACATCGTGGTGTGGCGACTTCGGTGCGATTCTTGACAGGGTGCTATAAGACGCATGAAGCGTTTGATGGCCTAAAAAGCGCCTATCAGCCTGATGAGACTTTGGTGTTTTATATGGGGCTGCACGCACTGCCCAAGATTGTCGATAGTCTGATCGGATCAGGCTTGCCAAGTGATTTGCCGATCGCCATCGTGTCGAATGCCAGTCTGCCAAACCAAGCGGTCTTGACAGGTACGCTCAGCGATATCGTCGCCAAACAAGCTGAATCAGGTGTCAGCGCCCCTGCCATCATCATCGTCGGCAAAGTGGTGGATCTGTATTCTGGCAACTAAAGCACAAACACTTTAAGCATCCATCCATTTACCAATAAAAATGCCAGTATATAACTGGCATTTTTTATTGGATAAGCACTCAAATCAAACAGCGTTTCTTTTGTTGTATTGCACCGAATTATACAATGACAACGCAATGAAAGCCACACCGATCAAGCCTGTGATGATCTCAGGCACATGGAATTTGGTCGATAGCAGCATGATCACCGCCAAGGCACCGATGGCATAATGCGCACCATGCTCCAAATACACGAACTCACTTAATGTACCTTTATCCACCAAATAAATGGTCATCGAACGCACAAACATCGCACCGATCGCAAGACCAATCATGATGATGATCACATCATTGGTGATGGCAAAAGCACCGATCACACCATCAAAACTGAATGACGCATCCAGCACCTCTAGGTACAAGAAACCTGCCACCCCGCCTTTTAGGATCGTCGGTGATACGCCTGCGGTATTGACGATCACATTGCCTTTGGCGTCATAAACCACCTCGTCAGGATCGCTCTCACCTTCAAGCAATGCCGACAGCACGCTCACACCCAAATAAACCAAAATACCCCACAGGCCTGCGGTCAGTACGACGCCCTGCTTAGCTTCATCCACCCAAGTCATTGAAATCATCAAGACGACCAATGCCACAAACACACTCATCGCATCGACTTTGCTAAAGCGCACCAACCGCGACTCCAGCCAACGGAACCAATGCACATCTTTATCGCCAAACATGAATTTTAAAAATACCAACAACAAGAACATGCCACCAAATGCCGAAATCTCCGCATGATGCGCGTTTAAATGCTCGGCATATCTGGTCGGATCATTGAGCGCCAAGTCGATGACTTGCATCATGCCCAGATTGGCGGTCACTGCCACGATGACGATCGGAAATACCAGACGCATACCAAAGACCGCGATCAAAATACCGACGGTTAAGAAAATCTTTTTCCAAAAATCATTCCAACCCTTTAAAATAGAGGCATTCACCACCGCATTATCAAAGGATAATGACACCTCCATGATCGCCAAAATCGCGGTGATGCCAAGCGCCATCAACATGCCTGAAACGCCACCATGACTGTAGCCCCACCATGCTGCTATCACAAAGCAGATCACAGTGAAAATAATGTCAAATAAAAAATGTCTCATAATCACCTTATGAATAATAAAAAACGCGCCATCGAACTACTTTTCCGATGGACGCCGTTATCAATTGATGATGTCATTATATCCGTAAAAGCCGCGACATTCAACGCTATGATAATGATATGGATAAATTTTTAATGGCAATTAACAAATTTACAACAGCGTTCATGATCCGACGAAATCTGCTTAGGCCTTAGATTAAGATTTTTATTAAACACCAATCCAACATTTTTAAGCTAATTTGCTTAAACACACCAGCGAATAAAAATAAATCAAAATTTTTCAAAAAAAAGTCTTGTCAAATCATAAAAATTTGCTATAATAGCGCCCACAAAGCAGTGATGCTTATCCCTTTTGGGGTCGTGGCGGAATTGGTAGACGCACTGGATTTAGGTTCCAGCGCCGCGAGGTGTGAGAGTTCGAGTCTCTCCGACCCCACCATATTAAAACCTTGCACTTATTGCAAGGTTTTTTTATGTCCGCTTGTTAAGCTCTATCGCCATCGCCTGAACGCTGTGGCTGACGCATCGGATTAGGGTTTATGGGTGTTTAACAGTGCTGCATCATTCATCAGCTGCTGTTAATGCAGCCAAAAATGCCTGATGGCGCTTTTGCTGCTCATCATACGCCTGCTTTTCACGGCTGTATATCTCATACACACAATAATCCCCGCACTCGCTACCACAGCACTCCCAGTCTTCAGGATAGTCAGGCTTGGGCAATAGCACTTCATTAAACACTTGAGTTTCGCTCATCATCACTCCTTTTGATTTATTATAACAAATTCTCATAAAAAACGCCCAAACCTACATGGATTTGAGCGCTTATAAGCCAAATGACTTTGCAGATTATTCATCCACAAAGCTAAGCCAGTGCTTGTACTGCTCATTGCGACCTTGTACCACATCGAAATATAGTGTTTGAAGTTTTTCGGTGATTGGGCCACGACCGCCATTGCCGATGGTGCGATCATCATATTCGCGGATTGGCGTCACTTCTGCCGCTGTACCAGTCATAAAGATCTCATCTGCCAAATAGAACTCATCACGAGTGATTCGACGCTCAACCACCTTGATGCCAAGATCTTGGGCAAACTGGATAATCGTGCGACGCGTGATGCCATCCAGCGCACCACCTGCCAAATCAGGCGTGTGCAGCTCGCCATCTTTGACCAAAAATAGATTTTCGCCAGAGCCTTGGCAGACATAGCCTTGTGGATCCATCAAGATTGCTTCATCGTAGCCGTTGCGAGTCACTTCTTGGTTGGCTAGGATAGACACAGGATAGTTGCTGGCCGCTTTGGCTTTACACATGGTGACATTTGGATGGTGATGCGTGTAGCTTGAAGTTTTGACGCGGATGCCGTTTTTGATACCATCTTCGCCCAGATACGCACCCCAGTGCCATGCCGCGACAGCTGCATGGATGGTGTTATCCTTGGCGGCGATGCCCAGTTTTTCTGAGCCAACCCAGATCAATGGGCGGATGTAGGCAGCAGCCAAGTTATTCAGACGCACGACATCTTTTTGGGCTTGGCACAGCTCATCAAAGCTGTAAGTACAGTTTAGCTGAAAGATTTTGGCTGAATTTAGTAAGCGCTCAGTATGCTCTTGTAGGCGAAAAATCGCTGTACGGCCATCTGGCGTTTGGTAAGCGCGGACGCCTTCAAATACCGCCAAACCATAATGCAAGCTGTGGGTCAGTACATGCACCTTGGCATCTGGCTGTTCGACCAATGCGCCATCGAGCCACATTTTGCCTTCTTGGGTTGCCATGCTCATAAGTTACTCCATGATTGAGTTTGTTAAATTTCAAGCGATTATAGCAGATGCGATAAAATAATAAAATGCTTTTAGGATGGCCTGATCACTTTTTTATGATAAACCAATTAGCCAAGCAGCACATCTTGCCAAACTTGGCGTACAAAGTCACGCAGCTCATGCCATTCATCATCATCGACGATGGTCGTTTGTTCAGATAAGGCCAGCTCATGGGTCTTTTTGCGCAGTCGTAGATAGGCTTCTGTCAGCTTCTGGCAGCGATAACTCTCCCAGATACCTGCTTTTTCAACTTCCTCAAAAATACGCACATTGTCTGGCCAAATCGCCAATGTCGGATACTCATGCGACAGGCTGAGCACCATAAACTGCGCCAAAAATTCAATATCTACCAAGCCGCCAAAATCTTGCTTAAGATGAAACTGCTCATGATCGCCATCACGGCTGCTGGTCTTAGTGCCAAGATGGGTTTGCATTTTTTGGCGCATCTCGATGACATCGCTGCGCACTTGATCTGGATTTCGCTGCTGGGTCAGGATTTTTTTGCGAATCTGATCAAATTCTGCCAACACCTGATCATCACCAACGATGCCACGCGCGCGCACCAAAGCTTGATGCTCCCACGCCCAAGCCTTTTCGTTTTGATACATCTCAAAGGCATGGGTAGAAATCACTGGCACGCCAGCATTGCCCGACGGACGCAAGCGAGTATCAATCTCATAAGCACGGCCATCACGAGTCTGGGTGGCCAGATAGGTCATCAGTTTTTGCACCAGTCGTGCGGCAAATTTCATGCCACTGATTGGCTTATCGCCATCGGTTTCGCCCTTTTCATCAATGCGATGCAAAAACACCAAATCCAAATCGGACGCATAACTCATCTCAAGCCCGCCAAGCTTGCCATAGCCGACGATGGCAAAGCCACAGTCATCGACATCAGCACGCTCGCCATTTTGAAGTAATGGGAAACCATGTTTTGCCGTCAGCTCATCAAAGGCTCGATACAACGCCGACTCAAGCACCACTTCAGCGATAAATGTCAGGCTATCTGACACCTTCATGATATGGCGAAGCCCTAACACATCAGCGGTTGCCACTGCCAGTACTTGAGTCTTTTTAAATAGGCGAATGGCTGACAAATACCCTTCGTCATCAAAAGGCTCAACACGAAGCAGGCTTTGGCGTAAAATATCGGTCAGCTCACTCTTATCCGGCAGATGCAGATAGCGTTTTTGTAAGAAAGTATCAAGTAGTACAGGATAGTGCGCCAACTCTTTGGCGATCCAAGGACTGGCTGATAGCATCGGGATCAGTCGCACGGTGGCATC
The DNA here is from genome assembly GCF_002894025.1 of Moraxella sp. RCAD0137. NCBI lineage: Bacteria > Pseudomonadati > Pseudomonadota > Gammaproteobacteria > Moraxellales > Moraxellaceae > Moraxella > Moraxella sp. RCAD0137. Next base: position 38,225 of record NZ_LTCC01000005.1, on the reverse strand, counting down.
AGGGTTTTCGGTCAGCATCACTAGATAAATCGAGCGGCGGCAAATCGCTTCAAGCAATGCAATCAGTCGTGGCAGTGCCATCATCGCAGACTGCACACCATCCATCTGCGCATGGGTCAATAGTGCGTGTAAAATAATTGGATAGGCTTGAGCAAGTCGCTCTTTTGAGACATCATCAAGCGAGCCAACCAGTCTTGAGTTCATAAACTCATCAAGCTGTGCCATCGCATCATCACCCAAGGTCTCATGCAGTGATTCACCGATTTGCTCAGCATTTAGGCTTTCTTGCTTGGGTGATTGGCGGTCAGTCACCATACGCCCAAACGGTCGGCTGACATTTTGGCGATGTGCATCAAGTACAGAGCGGAACGACGACACCGACTCAAAACCAAGCGTCTGAGCAATCGCTAAAAGCTCATCAGCATCACTTGGGAGTCTTTGGGTCTGGTGATCATGGCGTGCTTGGATGGCGTGCTCAAGCCGACGCAAAAAACGATACGCCGATGATAACTGCTTACTTTCTTCGGCATCGATATAACCAAGCTCAGTCAGCACCTGCATACACTCAAGACACGCAGGATGCTCAGCAATCCGTACATGATGCCCGCCATAAATCAGTGCAAACGCTTGTACAATAAACTCAATATCACGAATACCGCCCACGCCAAGTTTGACATTGTCAAGATCCTGACGCTGGGTTTGCTGATTGATAATCATCGCTTTCATTTCACGAAGTGCACTAAAGGCACTGTAGTCAATATAATAACGATGAACAAAGTTTTTAGTAATTTGGCGTAATTGGGTGGCGAACTCATCACTGATGTCATTGACCACACGAGCTTTTAGCCAAGCAAACCGCTCCCAAGTTCGCCCATGCTGATTAAAATATTTTTCTAATGCTTGTGAATGCAGCACCAAAGGCGAGCCATCACCCCATGGACGCAGACGCATATCGACACGGAACACAAAGCCATGTTCGGTATTCTCATCAAGCAGCTTGATCACCCCACGACCCAAATCACGCATGAATTTATGGCTGTCGATACACTTTTTACCATCGGTATCGCCATTATCAATATGCACAAAAATCAAATCAATGTCGCTGGATAAATTCAACTCTCGTGCGCCAAGTTTACCCATGGCAATGATGGCAAGCTCATCTTTGAGCTGCTTAGTCTTACGACGGATGATCGGATCGCCATAGCGATTGGTCAATTTATGATAAACAAAATCTTTTGAAAAACTGATACAACTATCGGCAAAATCAGACAGCTCACGGGTTAAATCTTCAAGCGTAATCACCGCCAATGCATCTTGCCAAATCCATTTGAGCATCAAAAAGCGACGCAGTTCACGCAGCCCCTGCATCACCATCTCTTCATTGATACTATCTAGATAATTGGTCGTGCCAAGCCCGACAAATCGACGCACCAACCCATCAAAATCAGCTCGAGTCATCGATGTACCAAAGCCAAACTCACCCAAAAAAGCTTCAGCACGCTGTGTGTGCTTTTGATAAATCTGCAATGCAAACGGACTGGCAAGCGCCAAAATATCCAGCTGTTCTTTATTAGGGATAAAATCAAATGAACTCATGACGACCATCTCAAAGCTACACCCATGTAGCACAAAATCCAAATTCAACTTATTTTACACCAAAATTTGCGTTATAATAAGTCAAAGCTTTGATTATTTCTGATAAAACCTGATCACAATTCCATTATATCAAATTATCTTATGTCCATATCAAAAATTCTAATATTAGTCAGTGCGTCGCCACATACTCACCAAGCCAAGCTTGCCTTGGCAGATGCCAAAGCGCGATTGTCACAAGGTGAGACGGTGTCAGTATTTTTTTATGGTGATGGCGCTTATACCGCCAATCGCCTTATGTGGCAGACTGCCGATGTGCCAAGTATTAGCGATGGCTGGGTGACTTTATCAGAGCAATATCAGCTGGATTTACCGGTGTGTGTCAGCACGGCGCTCGCTCGTGGCATCACCGATGGTGAAAATGCCAAACGCCATGGATTAGATGGCGACAATCTACGCACGCCGTTTCGCCTTGTGGGACTGTCTGAGTTGGCATTGCTGATTGATGGCGTACAAGTGGTGCAGTATTAGGGGTTTTATGAAATTTTTAATAAAAATTAACACAGATAGCGAGCTGATCAGCTATGAAGCCATTGCTCTGGCGTTCACTTTGGCGACTTTTGACCATGCTGTACAGTTATCATTTGGCAAGGGTAGCTTAACAGTGTTGATGGATGAATCTACTCGCATCTATGGCATGGTGCAATCGCTTGAGCTGTATGATTTGCCAAAAGCTTATCACGAGTTTTCTGATGAATTGACCAAACTAAGTCCTGCCATTCAAGCGGTATTGACGATCGGTCAGCCCACGCTTGATGACTATGATACCGTGCTGACTTTTTGAATTAAGCAATCACTGAAAATAGATAATACAATGACAGAACAAGCCTTATTACTGGATGATGATGGACATTTGGTCAATCATTTGGACTGGACACCAGCCGTCGCTCAGACATTGGCAGATACGCTTGATGTATCGCTTAGCGATGAGCACTATCAAATCTTAGCCCAAGTGCGTGCATTTTTTGAGACTTATCATCACAGTCCTGCCACTCGCCCTTTGATTAAGCATCTGATGAACACCTTGCCTGAGCTTGATATTAATAATCAAAAACTACAAGCATTGTTTAACACAGGTCTGGTTGCTCGTCATGTCAATCGCATTGCCGGACTGCCAAAACCACCAAATTGCCTATAAGACTCCATCACTGATTCGCATCCTCCATCGCTGACCGATCAGTACAAAAAGCCCACTGTACAGCATCGTGGACAGTTTTTATACTAAAAGCCAAATTATCATGCCGATCAGCAGCATTCGCTTACTGTGCTGAGTATTGAGTGACATGGCAAGAGCAGCCATTGATGTTGATTGTCATATCAATAACACATTTATTCATCAAATCCAAGCCCTAAAAGATGAGCGAACACCACAAGGAAGTTGTATGACACAAAATCTCACCCCTAACATCGCACCGACCGATTTGACGATGACGCTATTGATGACGCCTGATATGGCCAATTTTTCTGGCAATGTGCATGGCGGCACCATCCTAAAGCTACTCGATCAAGTCGCTTATGCCTGCGCCAGTCGCTATGCTGGCGGCTATGTAGTGACTTTGTCGGTGGATCAAGTGATTTTCAAAGAGCCGATTTATGTTGGTGAGCTGGTGACTTTCTTTGCGCGCATCAACCATGTCGGCACCACCTCGATGGAAGTCGGCATTCGTGTCGAGGCCGAAAACATTCAGACTCGCACCACACGCCACACCAACAGCTGCTATTTTAGCATGGTGGCGGTCGATGATCAGCGTAATCCTGTGGCGGTCGCACCTTTGGCGCTGCATGACGAGATCTCCAAAAAGCGCTTTGAGATGGCCAAAGAACGCAAAAAACTGCGCATCGAGCTACAATCACATGACTGGTAGTGGCGATGTTCTGTGCATTTCAAATCTAGCAAATCAATTCACTTGTGGTATAATGATGGCAATTTCTTAATCAAACTGTCAATTAACCATGAACGAATCGATCAGTCTTATCTCCCTCATCTTAGAAGCCAGCTTGGTGGTCAAGCTCGTGATGGCACTGCTGTTGGCGCTCTCCATCCTAAGCTGGATTCTTATTTTTCATCTGACCACCAAGATCGGTGGCGCATCCCGCTTTGATGACAGATTTCAGGCTTGGTTTTGGAGTGATGACATCGATAAGCAGCTGTCTGTGGTGCGACAAGAAACCGAGCGCACTGGCCTTGAGGCGATTTTTTATGAAGGTTTGGCGCACACAGACGCGGCTTTGGCTGATGATAAAAAGCTTGGCATCATCGAGCGTCGTCTGCGTACCGCGATGGGTGCTGAGCAGGTAAAATTAGAAAAAGGCTTATCAACACTGGCAACCATCGGTTCGGTATCACCTTATATTGGCTTATTTGGCACAGTTTGGGGAATTATGAATGCGTTCATCGGATTGGGTCAGGCTGATTCGGTGAGTCTTGCCACAGTCGCACCGAGTATCGCCGAGGCGCTGATTGCGACGGCATTGGGTCTGTTTGCTGCGATCCCTGCGACGATGGCGTTTAATCATTTTACTGCCAAAGCCAATGGTGTGTATGAGAATAGAAGCTTGTTTGGCGAAAGCTTGATGAGTGCTTTGGTCGAAAAATTTGCCAAGCCATCACACCCAGTACAGTCAGCACAACTTAGCGCCGAACAAGAGCATCCTTATGGCATCTAATCGTTTCGCCCGACGCACCAAGCCGCTTACTGCAGAGATGAATGTCGTGCCATACATCGATGTGATGCTGGTATTGTTGGTGATTTTTATGGTCACTGCGCCGATGCTCAGCACAGGCGTCGAGGTATCGCTACCCAAAGAAGACACAAAACCCATCACCCAAAGCGAAGATCTGCCTGTCATCGTCAGTCTAAATGCTGATGGTCAGCTGTTTGTCAGCCACAAAAACGCCATCGATGCTCCGATCGATGATCAAGGCTTGGATGCCCTACTGCGCCAAATGCACAGCGAGAATGATCGCCTGCAAGTGATGGTCAATGCCGATGCCAACAATCCGTACAGCCAGATCATGCGCATCATGGCATTGATCCAAAATGCTGGCATCAATCAAGTCAGCTTATTGAGCGAATCCGCCAACTAAGATCAGGCCAATTAAGTAGGTGAGTATGCCAAATCCCCCTTCTCATGCCAAAACGCCCGATCAGACAGCCGATCGTTCGGTCTGGACGCTGCCGATTTTGGCCAGCGTACTTGGTCATGCGATCATCTTGGTAGCCATCGGCGCACCGATCATCTCACCACCACAGACCGATACTGGCATTCAGACGACATTAGCCAGCCAAGAGCAATTTGCCGCAGCCAGTCAAGCGCTAAAAGCCCATCACGATGCCAAGCAAAGCACGACAGCCATCACACCTGCTGATCAAGCACTGATCCAAGCCCAAAGCCAGCGCACTTATGATCAGCCGCGCGTGCGACACTCATCAACACAGATCGCAAATAGCCAGCCATCGTTGTTTGAGCCAAGCTTTGATCCGATGCAGTCCAATGACACCATCAGCGAACCATCAAACAGCATTGATGGCGTATTTGCCGAGGCCGAGAGCGCTGCTGCTGGCGGCGCTCTTCCAAGCAGACAGCCATCGCGTGCTGAGATTAACAGTGCGCTATCCTCAGTCAGAAGTCGCATCGAGAGCATCTGGAAACGCTATCCCAATCAGCCAAATCAGACCATCAGTTTTCAGGTCAATCTTGATGATCAAGGCAATGTCACTGGCATCAGCTTTGGCGGTGGTCATCCCGATTTGCGCGAATCAGTGACCGCGTCGGTGCATGCAGCTGCCCCCTTTACAGAATTGGCAGGCATAAGAAACAGCATCAAAATGCAGTTTACCACCGAACAGCTGATCAGCGCACCCAGCAGCAGTGACTCTGCTGATGAGTTTTAAGAATACAGCCGAGCAAGCCATGCATCAAAATTCACCCTATTTTAATAAGAGCATGTTATGAAAACCATCAAGCCCTCAACATTTAGCCAAGCATTCACCCAATCATTGATCATCGCACTCAGCACAGCTGCCATCACAGCCCACGCCAATCAGACAGCGAGCGATGATGAAGTATTGGTGATCACCAAACAAGTCGCTGCCAGCCAAAAACCTGTCGCGATTATGCCGTTTGCTGGTGATGCTGCACTATCAGGCACCATCAGCTCGCTGCTTGATGGCGCAGGCCTGGGTGCCAACAGCCAAAATCTGCCGATGCTTACCCAAAGCAGCGCACAGATCACAAGCAGCCTCACCCAATGGCGCAATGCTGGCTATCAGCATGTGGTGTTAGGACAAGTGCATTCAATCACAGGTAATAAAGTCGCCATTAATTATCAAATCATCAATACCCAAACTGGCACTGTCAGCAGCCAACAAACTCAGATCAGTGACAACACGCCCACTGCCAAACGTGCCGCCGCCCACAAAGTCAGCGATCAGATCTTCCAAGCCATCACTGGCAACACCTCGGATCTGACTGGTGTGATCGCTTATGTCGAAGAAAGCAGCTCACCCACCAACAAGACTTCCAGCCTAAAAATCATGGATGTCAGCGGCCAAACCATTCGCACGCTAGACACCGTATCAGGCTCGATCATGACGCCTGTGTTTTCAAAAGATGGTACACAGATTGCTTATAGCACCCAAGCCAATCAAGGACTGCCAGTCATACGCGTGATTTCGGTGTCTGGCGGTCAGCCACAGCTTGTGACCCCGTTTTGGGGGCATAATTTGGCGCCAAACTTTTCCCCTGATGGCACAAGTCTGCTATTTTCAGGCAGTCATGAAAATAACAACCCAAATATCTATCGGCTACATCTAAACGCCAATCGTCTGGAGCGCATCACCAATCTAAGTGGCGCTGAGAACTCTCCAAATTATCTGCCTGATGGCTCAGGCTTTATCTATACTGCCGATCATGGCACGCGCAGCCAAAGCCTACAACGCTATGATTTTAATAGCGGCCGCAGCCAGCAGATCGCCGCTCGCGCCTCAAACCCTCGCCTAAGCTTAGATGGCTCAAAATTGGTCTATGTCGCCTCAGGTCGCATTGTGATCGCAAGCCCTCAAGGTCGTGTACAGCAAAGCTTTGCTGTGCCTGGAACAGAGGTCTCAGCCAGCTTCTCCCCTTCGGGCAACAGCATCGTCTATGCCGCAAGCCAAGGCAATCAAAGTCGCTTGGTGATACGCAGCCTGACCAGCAATGCATCGCGCACGATCTTAAGCTCAGGTACCGTCCGCGATCCGATCTGGTCAAATTGATCGATGCGCACTGCCTTTATGCACTGGCTATGGGTGTTTTTGGTGTTGTGCTTGACTGGTTGTCAACATATTCAGCTGGCCAAAAGCCCCCTACCTGTCAGGCTCATCGATGGCGCACAGCCCCCAAGCAGCCTGTCTGCCAAACAGTCGGCCGCTACCAATAAACCAACGCTACCCCAAAAAAATCGACCCGTCCCACCAAATACAGCAGAGGTCAGAACGGGCATTTTTTTATTGGAAGATTGGTTTTAATCGCTCAAGATTGGCAGCCGTCTGTTAGTCCGTACCGCCGTTATCATCTGTAATCGCCGCCTCAAAATACAGCAGCAGTTCATTGACCTTATCAATGCGCTCTTGGGTCTGCATCGCGGTTTTGGCATTAAAGCGGATACCTGTAGCGCCTTGCATTCGATAATCGCCGCCTGATTGAATCAGCTTAATGATCGCCAGAGCATCGACCGGCGTATCAGGGCGAAACTCAATAGTGATGGCATGCTCAGCTGCATCAATTTTGGTAATGCCAAGTTTTTTGGCGCGTATGCGAATGCGATGCACAGCAAAAAGGTTTTGGGTTTGATCTGGCAGTGCGCCAAACCGATCAATCATCTCAGTGCGAATGTCGATGAGTTCATCTACCTCATCTAAGCCACTGATTCTTTTATAAAAAACCAATCGCTCATGCACATCACCCATATACTCATCTGGAATCAGCGCCGATGCGTGTATGTTAATGTCACTCACCAAATCCAGCGGCGTGGCAAGACTTGGGGTTTTGCCCTGTTTGATCGCACGCGTGGCACGCTCAAGCATGTCCATGTATAGCCCAAAGCCGATGGTCTGCATATTGCCTGATTGCTCTTTACCCAAAATCTCGCCTGCACCACGAATCTCCAAATCCTCAGATGCCAACATAAAGCCTGCGCCCAGTGTATTGGCGCGTGTGATGGCATTGAGGCGTTTTTTGGCGTCGGAAGACAGACCTTTTAAGGATGGTACCATCAAATAACAATAAGCCTGATGATGGCTTCGTCCCACGCGTCCACGCAGCTGATGCAACTGCGCGATACCAAATTTATCAGCGCGGTGGATAATGATGGTATTGGCATTTGGCACATCGATGCCCGTTTCGATGATGGTGCTGGCGACCAAGACATTGAATTTTTTATGATAAAAATCATTCATCACAGCCGCAAGCTCGCGCTCGTGCATTTGCCCGTGCGCCACAGCCACCCGAGCCTCAGAGATCAGCTCGCGCAAGCTGTCAGCTGCCGCTTCGATGCTCGCGACATCATTGTGCAAATAATACACCTGACCGCCGCGCAAAATCTCCCGTAAAATCGCCTCTTTGATGACTTCATCGGATTTTGGCAATAAAAAAGTCTTGATCGCCAATCGGCGCGCAGGCGGCGTGGCGATGATCGAAATATCCTGCATCCCCGACAGCGCCATATTCAGCGTTCGCGGTATGGGCGTGGCTGTCATCGACAAGCTGTCAATGTCTGTTTGCATGGCTTTGATGCGCTCTTTATGGCGCACGCCAAATCGATGCTCTTCATCGATGATCATCAGACCCAAGCGTTTGAATTTCACCTCATCTTGCAACAGCTTATGGGTGCCGATGACGATATCCACCGTGCCATCAACCAGCGATTCGATGACTTTATCATGATGCTTTTTGCTGCCAAAGCGTGACAAGCCCTCAACACGGATCGGCCAATCAGCAAAGCGCGTCAAAAAACTGTCCTCATGCTGACCTGCCAGTAGTGTCGTCGGCACCAGCACCGCGACCTGATAGCCTGCTTGCACTGCGATGAATGCCGCGCGCATCGCCACTTCGGTTTTGCCAAATCCAACATCGCCACAGATCAGGCGATCCATCGGCTTAGACTGCTTCATATCATGCATCACCGCTTCGATGGCGGCTGCCTGATCGATGGTCTCTTCAAAAGCAAACTGACTGGCGAACAGCTCATATTGCGCCATATCAATCTCAAAGCTGATGCCGGATTTGGCATTGCGCCGCGCTTGTACATTGAGCAGTTCTGCTGCAACATCATGAATCTGCTCGAGCGCCTTTTGTTTGGATTTCTCCCATTTGCCTGAGCCGATCTTTGACAGCGCTACCGCTTCAGAATCAGTACCACTGTAACGGCCGATCAGTGCCAGATTGGTGATCGGCACATAGATGCTGGCATCATCGGCGTATTTTAGGTGAATAAATTCTTGCTCACCCTCACCCAGATCCAGCGCAATCAAGCCTTGATAACGGCCGATCCCATGTTCTAAATGCACCACAAGCGACCCTTCAGCAAGCTCGGTGACTGATTTGACCAAAAACGCCTGTGAGATGCTTGATTGGCGGCGTCGGCGCGTCTGGAGTACTTGACGACCAAAGATCTGCGTCTCGCTGATCACCACAAAGCCATCAGGCGTATCAAGCCATAATCCGCGCTCAATCCCAGCGACGCTGATGGCGATTTTTGAGCCATCAAATTGGTGTTTTTTGGCCAAAAACTCCCCGAAATCCGACACCAGTTCGGTGCTAATTTTGCCTTTTAATAGCTCAAGAATGATCTCACGGCGACCAGCGCTTTCGGCCACCAGCAGCACTGGCACTGTCGATGATTTGATAAATTCAAGGAGTGCTGCCAAGGGTTCGGGGGCTTGATGATTGATTGGTAACGATGGCGGCGCAAGCATCGGCATCGACTGCAAACTCGGATCATCGGTACGCTCGATGATAATGCGAGGATAATTCTTTAATGCTTGATGAAATTCATTATTTTGAAAAAATAAATAATCAGGTGGCAGAATCGGCAGCTGTACATCATGCGCGCGTGAATGATAGCGCGTCTGAATCTGCATCCAATGCTCTTGGTGATGCATCGCCATGTCGTGATGGCTGATGATCAGCGCATCTTTTGGCAAATAAGAAAACAGGCTGCCCATCGTCATCCACTGCTCAAGCTCAAAAAACAGCGGTGCGTAATACTCAATGCCCTGTGGCGCAATGCCCGCCATCACATCATTATACAGGTCGATCTTGCGCGCACTGGCAGCAGGAAACAAACTGGCGAAATTCTGGCGAAATAGGTCGCGGCCTTCTTCTAGGGCAAATTCTTTGGCTGGTAATAATGAAAATTGATCGATTTTGGCGCGTGTAGGCAGCTTATGTGGCTGATGTAGATTCAAAGAAGATTCTGCATCTTTTTTTAATTTTTCTAAACTTAAATCAGTATGGGTACGCTGCGTTTCAGGGTCGAAAAATTTGATGGTCTCAATTTCATCATCAAATAAGTCCAAACGAAACGGCAGGCTCTGCCCGATGGCAAATATATCGATGATGCTGCCACGAACCGCAAATTCACCGGGCTCAAACACCGTGTCAGTGTGAGTGTAGCCCGCTTGAGTCAATCGCTCGCGTTCTTGTCCGATATCAAATTTATCCCCAACTTTTAAATCAAAGTGCTGGCCGATGAACCAAGATGGCGGTGCGATGCGCTGCATCAATGTCTGTACGCTAACCAGTAACACGCCTGACTTTGGCATGTTTGTCAGCAATGCGATGCGCTCGGAGATGATGTCTTGATGGACGGATAGCTGATCATACGCTAAGATCTCCCAATCGGGAAAAACCTTAGCATTCACCCCAAAAAAAGCCAGTTCAGTGTCCAGTTGATTGAGCTCATTTTGGGTATTGGCCACCATGACGATCAAGCGATTTTCATGATGGGCAATATGCGACAGCCAAAAGCTCAAATCCGCACCACCTAAGCAGCTCACCGTTTTTTTATAATTCGCCTGCGTCGGTAACTCTCCCAAGTCTGGCGCAAAATCTTGTGTCATGATATTTACCACATACTACCAATTATTTAGTTTTTGTTGCCAAGCACGGCATTTATCAGCGATCGTATCGACCGAATGTCCCATGATATCGGCTGTCACGGCGATGTACTCGACGCGTGCGCCTTGCAGCTCATCGCGCAGCTGTAGCACATTATCCAAAGCGATGCCGCCGATGATGCACAGCGGAAAATCAAACTCACTGGCTTTGGTGAGCGTCTCGCGAGAGATGATACTAGCGCGAGGCTTGGTGATCGATGCAAAAGCTGTACCCATCGCCCCATAAGTCGCCCCCTCTTTGCGCGCTTGTTTAAATAAAGCGATGTCAGTGTGGCAAGTGCGCCCGATCACCACATCCTCCCCCAGAATCTCGCGCGCAACTCGTACACTGCCATCGCGCTGACCCAAGTGCAGCCCTGTGCCAAAATGCGAGGCCAGCTCCAGATCATCGTTCATCACCACATCGATGTCATAGTCGTTAGCAAGGCTTACGATCAGCTCAGCTTCACGATACACCGTCGCCAGATCATACAGCTTTAGCGTTGATTTGCGGCGCACTTGCAATAAAGACACCGCGCCCGTATCAAACACTCGCTCGAGCTTTTCAAGCAAGGTATTAATCTCATCATCATTGGTCAGTAGATATAATTTTGGCGCGGCCATCTCTCCCCCGATCACTCCGTCATCTTGCATTGCAAGTTAAGCTGTCATTATACCCCAGATGATGGCTGAACACCATGCCAATCCGATGCACACTTCGAGGATGATTTGAAAGTCAGCTCTCAAGATCGCATTCATCAATGACCAAATCTGTATATAAAACAACAAAACCCTGCCACACAGACAGGGTTTATATGTTATTTTAAAAAAAATAAAATAACTACTTATAAATTATACATCCATCTTCCAATCAAAAGGCATCTCATGATGACCGCGCAATGCCATCATCAAGGTTTGCTGCATGTGAGTTAAGACCTCGCCAGTATAAGGGATGGCAGGACGCCCCCATACAGGATTTGGCCAAGCCACATCGTTTTGATAACGGACGATGTGATGAAAGTGCAGCTGCGGCACTTGATTACCAAGGGCAGCGACATTCATTTTGTCAGCGCCAAAAATTTTTGCCATTTGGCTAGATACCCAGCTTGATTCGCGCAAAAACTGCACTTGATCAGCTTGGCTAAGCTCATAGATCTCTTTAATGCCAGAGACGCGCGGCACCAAGATCAGCCACGGGAACTGACAGTCATTCATCAGGCGCACCGTGGATAATGGAAAATCCCCCACCAAAAAAGTATCCTTAGCAAGGGTTGGATGTAATTGAAACATGTTGCTCTCTTTTTATGATTTTAAATGAGCCTATTGTAGCACAGTTTTATTGCTTAGGGGAAGTTTTAGCAGCGCTGCGCTGGCGTCCGTCGATGTGATGACACCCATCAAAAATTACTTATAATTTAAAATAATGTTCTGATAAATCAACGACTTCTACACCATATTGTACGCCAAGGTTATCTTCATCAAGCACGAATTTTAGTGCGCCAAGCACACTTGCCCCAAGCTGCGCTTTGATGGCATCACTACGCCCTGGTAAGATGGCGACTTTGGCATACACAAAGCCCTGCCCGCAGTCGCCATCGCCAATCAATACATGCTCTGGCCGATACAGCCGTGATTTAATGTCTTGCAAGCGAAACACACCGCTGGCATCCAATGCCTGATTGACCGCATGCAGTAATAATGACTCATCCACTTGGATGCTATCGGACAGCTCTATGATGACTTGTGGCATAATCATTCCCTTTTAATCAGTTGCTTATATTATCTGGAAGTCGGTTTGTGATAGCCGACACTTTGTCCAACATCACCCACAAAACCAAGCTGTCGCCACACTTCATACAGACAAATCGAGACACTGTTAGCTAGATTTAGGCTGCGAGATTGTGGCAGCATCGGCAGCCTTAGCCAATTATCCGCACCGATATCAGCGCGCACATCATCAGGCAAGCCATCGGTCTCAGATCCAAATACCACCGCCACACCACGCGCATCACTATGGCCATCAAGCCCAAAATCATAGTCATAAAATGGTCGGCTGAACTTGGTCGTCATCGCCACAAATCGGCTAACGCCGTCAGCCATCAGCACCGCCTTGGCACTCGCCCAATCCTCATGTACCTGCAGATTGGCGTATTCATGGTAATCAAGGCCTGCTCGTTTAAGCTTGGTATCATCCAGCTCAAAGCCCAATGGCTTAATCAGATGCAGCTGCGCCCCTGTATTGGCGCACAGGCGGATGATATTGCCAGTATTATTGGGGATTTTTGGTGAAAAAAGCACGATGTGAATGAGTGCGTCTGTCATAAGTGTGGATCAATATTCGTGATAATATGCTTTATTGTACTGCCAAATGCGCCAAATCGCCAGTAAAAGCTGTCAGATATTGCCAAAATTTATCAAAATGTAAAAATAATTGTCAAAATGCATCCAGTACTGGCATTCCATCAAAAATTTCGCTAAGATAACCATGTGGTCATCAAACATTGCGCCACAATCCATTCATGTTTTACATCAAGGACAGTATTATGAAAAAAGTAATCATCGCATCATTGGCAGCTGTGTTCGTTTTGACTGGTTGTAACACCGTCAAAGGATTTGGTAAAGATGTTTCAAAAACTGGCGATGCAGTCAGCAACACCGCTCAAAAAGTTGAAAACAAGCTGTAAGCAGTTTACCAACAAAAAACTCGCCCCGATGATGGCGAGTTTTTTACGATTCAAAATCATCAATCATACATATGCATCATCACAAAAACTGACTTACCAGATGATTGACATAACGAAAACCCAACTCTGTCGGCGCAATCAGCAAAGGATCAAATACCATTAATCCTTGATGCTGTAGCGGCATCATTTCATTATCAATGGTGCTAACAAATAAGCCAGTTCGCTCTTCAAAAACTTGTGTCGTCGTCCCACGGCGTAAGCGTAAGGCATTCATCATAAATTCAAACGGTAGATTTTCTTGAGCAATGATCTCAAAGTTCACCATTTTTGGCGCACCTTGATAATTTAGATAATCTTTTGGCAGGCGTGATTTTTGAAAACGATAAATCCCCTCTGCCAAATCCACTTGGTCGGCGACGGTAACTTTGCCATGTGCGCCTGCGCCAATCGCCAGATAATCGCCAAACTGCCAATAGTTCATATTATGCCGACACGGGCTATCGGCTCTGCCTGCCCATGCACTGACTTCATAATTATCAAATCCATGCTGTGTCAATACATCACGCCCTGCCGTCTCGATGGCCTCCATCGTCTCTTCATCAGGCAGATCAGGCGGCGTGCGATGAAAAGCGGTATTAGGCTCAATGGTCAGCTGATACCATGAAATGTGCGTTGCACCAACATCAATGGCAGTGGTGATGTCATGTACAGCAAGACTTGGTGTTTGACTTGGTAAGCCGTACATCAAATCAGCATTGATGCGCTCAAAGCCTGCTTGCCTTGCATTAATGATGGCAGTGATGGCCTGATCAGGATTGTGGATACGCCCAAGCACTGATAAAGCTGTGCCATCAAAGCTCTGTACGCCAATCGACAAGCGATTGATACCGATATCCAAATAAGACTCAAACGGTGCGTACTCAAGCGTACCAGGATTGGCTTCTAGCGTGATTTCACAGTCTTTGGCAAAAGGTAGGATTTGCTTAAGCCCTACAAATAGCCGTGCCATCTCATCGATGGGCAATAATGAAGGCGTACCACCACCGATAAATACTGTCGAAATTTCACGATTTGCCAAAAATCGCGCCTGTGATGACGCATCCGCCAATAATGCATCGACATAATCAGCAAACGGTGTATCACTGGGCAATGCGTGCGAATTAAAGTCGCAATAAGGGCATTTTTTGATACACCACGGTATATGAATGTACAAGGACAGCGGAATCCGAGTCGGCGTGAGTGTCAAATCAGGGATCATGCGTCGCCCAAATCTGCCGTATGACCATCTGATGCTTCGGTTGCTTCCTCAAAATCAAACTGGCTGAGTTTGAATTTTTGGTCAATATGCGACTCTAATGCAGGTAGATTAAAAGCATCATTTTCACTAACAAAGCTGATCGACACCCCAGTATGACCCGCTCGGCCCGTACGCCCAATGCGATGCACATAGTCATCAGGCATATCAGGCAAGGTAAAATTAATCACATGAGTCACATCATCGACATGAATGCCACGCCCTGCCACATCGGTCGCCACCAAAATATTCACCTGACCATCTTTGAAACGCTGCAAATATCGCTCTCGTTTTTGCTGAGCGACATCACCTGACAGCATTGTCACCTCATGATGGCGGCGTAGGTTATCGTACAGTCGCTTGACCTGATCCTTACGATTGGCAAAGACAATGGCTTTTTTGACCGCTTTGTCTGACAAAATTTGACGCAAAGCGGTCATCTTTTCACGCTCGGTCAATAGATAAAATTTCTGCTCAATGGCAGTATTGGTCTTGGATTCGGGTGCAATCTCAACAAAGGCAGGATGATACAGCCATCGATACGCCAAATTCATCACATCTTGGTTAAATGTCGCCGAAAATAGCAAACTTTGGCGGTCGGTATTGGCAGGCATATGACGCACGATACGCTTAATATCAGGGATAAAACCCATGTCAAGCATACGATCGGCTTCATCAAGTACAAAGACTTCCACACGATCCAAGAACAGCACGCCTTTATTTACCCAATCAATGATACGCCCTGGTGTACCGATGAGAATATCAAGTGGTCGCTTATTGATTTGTTCGGCTTGTTTATCAAAATCGGCGCCACCTGTGATGCACAGATTGTACAGCTCGCTAAATCGAGTCAACTCACGACAATCCGCCAAAATCTGTTGAGCAAGCTCACGCGTCGGTGCCAGCACCAAAGCGCGCGGCTCACCCAAATAGCGTTTTTCATCTTTGGCAAAAGGCTTCTTTAATAACGCTTCGATAATAGTAATCAAAAAAGTCGCCGTCTTGCCCGTGCCTGTCTGCGCCTGCCCGATGGCATCTTGATTTGCCAAGGTGTGTGGCAAAATCTGCGCCTGAATTGGCGTTAATTTGGCGAAATTGAGTGCCTTGACCGCCTTTAGCGTCGATGGCGACAAAGGCAAATCTTCAAAATGAGTAAAAGTACTGTCGGTCATATCGCGTTATCTGCATTGGTTTGTATCTATGGTGATCATCATAAATACAATAAATAATTAAATACTTAATAAATTAACACTTAAGCTTTGGGCGCTGCAAGTGTTTGCTCAAGACAATGATTAAAAGAAGATTCACCAACTGCCATCACAAAAGCCTGCTTGTCAGGCTCGCTGTCATAAATGGGTTCTTGATATAGACGCTCGGTGGCATCTTTCCAATATTGATCCAGTGTGTCGGCAGTCGCAGCAGCCATCTGCGATCTCATCGCGCCCATGCTTTGATTCAGCTCACCGACCAGCTTGGCTTTATCAATCCCAACTTGACGAGCCGCTGCAATACGCATCACGCCCTCGGTAGCAAAAGAACAAAAATCAACCGCCGCCTCTTCGTGCGCTGTGAGTGATGCGGCGCTATTGGCATAAGCCATAAACGGTAACGATAAGGCAATTATCAAAGCCGATTTTTGTAGTAATTTTATCATTAGGATACCTATAAAGGATGGCTAGCGAACAGCTGTACAATTCTCATTATCGCATGTTTGTTGATAATTTTAAAGCTATTAACGCTGTGTTGATGAATTTTGTGCCTTGATGCCATCACAGCGTTGGTATAAATTCCATTTTAGAAAATAAAAATTCAATTTTTGCGCTGGCGGTTTTGATGGCCATCCCGTAAAGTACAGCCATCTTTATCTTGATGATTAACTGTAGGAATGCTCATGTCACAACCCCAAACACCCCTCAAAAATCGCGCTCGCCGAGTCATGCCATTTTTTGGGCTGAGCATGGGTGTGAGTGTTTTTGCATTATCATTGCTGGTGATTTTGCCATTTGCGATGATGATTATCACCACATTGCAGATGGATTTTGCAGACATCATACGCACCATCAAAGAGCCTCAGGTCTTTGCGGCCATTAAGCTGTCCTTATCGATGGCGGCTTTGGCGACTTTGACCAATTTGGTATTTGGTACGCTGATCGCTTGGGTGTTGGTGCGCTATGAATTTTGGGGAAAGTCATTCATTAATGCATTGGTGGATTTGCCTTTTGCACTGCCGACCGCGGTGACGGGCATTGCACTGGCCACTTTGTACGCGCCCAATGGTTTTTTTGGTCAATGGTTTAGTAAAATTGGCATCGCCTTGACAGGTGAGCCGATTAAGATTGCCTTCACGCCGATTGGCATCTGGCTTGCGCTTGTTGTGGTCAGCTTTCCTTTTATCGTGCGTGCCGTACAGCCTGTATTGGCTGAGCTGTCAGTCGAATTTGAAGAAGCAGCGGCAGTGATGGGCGCGTCTCGCTTGACCACCTTTCGCCGAGTGATTTTGCCTGAGATCGCACCTGCAATGCTGATCGGTGCTGGGATGATGTTCGCTCGTGCCACTGGTGAATATGGCTCGGTGATTTTTATTGCGGGTAATATTCCGATGCAATCTGAGATTCTGCCGCTGATCATCGTCTCAAAACTTGAACAATTTGATGTCGCCGGTGCAGCTTGCGTGGCATTATTTATGCTGCTGTTGTCATTGATTGTGCTATTTGCCATCAACTACGCACAGTGGCGTCTGTCGGCTCGCTTGGGTGCGAAGACCAATTAAAGTAGTACTTTGAGATTTTTAATTATTGTTTAAATTCAGTGGATTAAGGTTTGGTTTATTATGGCAGTTTCAACGCATTACGCCTACCAAAAAAACCCAGCAACAAAAGACAACCCATGGGTCAAATGGCTGCTGATTTTCATTGCCATCGCCTTTATGATGGTGATGTTGGTGGTGCCTTTGGTGTCGGTGTTTTATGAGGCGCTCAAAGATGGTTGGCAGGCTTATCAAGCTGCATTGCTTGAACCTGATGCGCTATCCGCGATTAAGCTTACCTTAATTACCACCGCCATCGTTTTGCCAGTCAATACGCTCATCGGCGTGGCACTGGCTTATCTGATCACCCGCCACAAATTCCGTGGTAAATTTGTCATCACCACCCTTTTAGATCTGCCATTTGCAGTTTCGCCAGTGGTGGCAGGTTTGATGTTCGTGCTGGTATTTGGCGCCAATACTTTATTAGGTGGTTGGCTTGAGAGCATGGGGATTCAGGTGATTTTTGCGACCACGGGTATCGTGCTTGCCACTTTATTTGTCACCTTTCCATTCATCGCGCGTGAACTGATTCCACTGATGCAAGCACAAGGTGATAGCGAAGAAGAAGCAGCGCTAACGCTTGGCGCAAATGGCTGGCAGATGTTTTGGAAAGTGACTTTGCCAAATATCAAATGGGCACTACTGTATGGCATCATCTTGACCAATGCCCGTGCGATGGGTGAGTTTGGGGCGGTGAGTGTCGTCTCAGGACATATTCGTGGTGAGACCAATACCATGCCGCTGATGATCGAGATCGCTTATAACGAATACGCCTTTACTTTGGCATTTGCGCTATCAAGCTTACTGGCACTCTTGGCACTGGTGACGCTGTTGGTTCAGGGCATCATGAGTCGCAATACTCGCCACTAATTTAGTTTATATTTTTAATTATATCTTAATAAAGGCAGACCGATGAGTATCAAAATTCAAAACATTCATAAGCGCTTTGGCAACTTTGTGGCACTCGATGACATTAATATCGAGGTGCCGACAGGTGAGCTGACCACTTTGCTTGGCCCCTCTGGCTGCGGCAAGACAACGCTGCTGCGCATCATCGCTGGCCTAGAAAATGCTGACAGTGGACGGATATTTTTCGATGGCACAGATGTCACTGACATCCCTGTTCAGCGCCGCGGAATCGGCTTTGTGTTTCAGCAATACGCCCTGTTTCGCCATCAAACCGTCGGCCAGAACATCGCCTTTGGCTTGACACTACTCCCAAAAAACGAACGCCCAAGTACCGAGCAAATCGAGCGCCGTGTTGATGAACTGCTTGAACTGGTGCAGCTGCCACACACCAAAAAACGCTATCCACACGAACTGTCAGGTGGTCAGCGTCAGCGTATCGCACTGGCGCGCGCCTTGGCCACCAATCCCAAGCTCTTGCTGCTCGATGAGCCATTTGGCGCACTCGATGCCAAAGTCCGCAAAGAGCTGCGCACTTCACTCAAAGACATTCAGCGCGAGATCGGTATCACCAGCATCATGGTCACCCATGATCAAGAAGAAGCCCAAGCCATCTCTGATAAGATCGTGGTCATGAACCATGGTAAAGTCGAGCAAATCGGCAGTCCTGCTGAATTGTTTGCGACCCCTGGCAGCGATTTTGTGGTGGATTTTTTGGGATTGTGATAAGCGTCGGCACATCACAGAGCTATTATCTTAGCTTTAGACTTTGGTTATGACAAGATAAGTATTGCATATCAATAGGGATAATGCCGTGTGTTGATGTGTGATCATGATAAGCCATATAAGATAAAGCACGGTTATCATCCGTGCTTTATTTGGTTTAACACTATGATGGCGCACCCACTTTGGCTGATATCTTCTAAAAAGGCGGGTTTTTAAATGATCGGTGCTGCGCGGATAGATTTACAACAATATCCATCACTGTATCTCAAACGCCTGATAAATCGCATCATCCAACCGATCCACTGCAATGATGGTGATGCCAGCAAACTGACGATTGCCCGCCTGCGGCGCATTGGCGCGTGGCACAATGGCATGAGTAAAGCCGTGCTTCATCGCTTCTTTTAGTCGCTCTTGACCGTTTGGCACAGGGCGAATTTCCCCTGATAGGCCCACTTCGCCAAATACACACAAACGATTGGGCAACGCTTTTTCACGGATGCTTGATGCACAAGCGAGCAATACCGCCAAATCCGAGCCTGTCTCCATCACCTTAACCCCACCGACGACATTGACATAGACATCCATGCCACTGGTGTGAATGCCGCCATGACGGTGCATGACTGCCAAGAGCATAGACAATCTTTGATAATCAAGACCTAGCGCCATGCGTCGTGGCTGTGCTTGCGAGCTATCTACCAATGCCTGCACTTCAACCAGTAGCGGACGAGTGCCTTCACGGCTGACCATCACTACAGACCCTGCAATTGGCTTATCATAGCGACTCAAAAAAATAGCCGACGGATTGGCAACTTCTTTTAGCCCGGTATCTGTCATGCCAAAAATACCCAGTTCATTAACCGCCCCAAAACGGTTCTTCACCGCACGAATCATACGAAAGCGACTGTCCGACTCCCCTTCAAAATACAGCACCGTATCCACCATATGCTCAAGCACTCGTGGACCAGCCAGCGCCCCTTCTTTGGTTACATGACCCACCAAAAACAGTGCCGTACCTGTCTGCTTGGCATAGCGAGTCAAAATCGCCGCCGACTCACGAATCTGTGCCACACCCCCAGGTGCTGACTGTATCATCTCAGTAAATAGTGTCTGAATCGAGTCAATCACCGCAATCGCTGGCTGCTCTGCGGTCAACGCCATGCAGATGGTATCGACATTGGTCTCAGCCAGCACTCGCAAGCGGTCAGTCGGCAAACCAAGTCGCTTGGCGCGCATCGCCACCTGCGACAGACTCTCTTCACCAGTGATATAAAGCGCAGAGCCTGATAGGCTGTCACTTGCTGCCATATTAATGGCAGTTTGCAACAGAATCGTCGATTTGCCAATCCCCGGATCGCCACCAATCAGCACCACCGACCCCGCTACAAGTCCACCACCCAGCACACGGTCAAACTCACCGATCCCTGTCGGCATCCGAGTCTCCAGCGTCACGCCGACATTGTCCAGCGTCATCACGCCACTGGTTGCACCTGCATAGTTGGCAGTCTTACGGGGAGCAGCTACTGTGCTGCTTGATTTTTTGGTGTGATGTGGTAAGGCAGTGTTAGGCGCTTCGATCAGTGTATTCCACTCACCGCAGTCGGTACATTGCCCTGCCCATTTGCCATACATCGCACCGCAGTTTTGGCAGACATAGCTTGATTTGGCCTTTGCCATGAGATTTCCTAAAGCTGATACATTTACGCAGATTGTAGCATTTTTGTGGGATTTTCGCTGAATTTTTAGTGTTAAATGCCAATTCCGCGACTGGTCAAGCCTTATTATAATAAATCAGTCACCGACTGTTGGTAGGCTATTCACCCACTGTCTTATTTTAAAATCAAATAATAAGAGCACCCAAAAAAGCATTTTGGCTAACACAGATCGGCAAAACAGGTATCAATTTTTACAATAAAAACAATCGCAAGACTAGCGATCGCAGATTTGATTTATCATTTAATAAAAAAATACCAGTATTTATTTACATTAGGATACTTATCATCGAACAGATTTTATGGCATAATATTGACTTTCAAAAGATTTGCATCAATTTGTTACACTTTTTTGAATTTTAATGATATCAATTTTTGATGTCAATAATGTGACAGCCTGCAAATCTGCATTTTCTTATCAAATGAGACTTCATCATGACTGCAACGATTACTGCACCAGAATTTGTCCGCCACCAAGCCCTAATTGATTGGGTAGCCAAGATTGCCGCATTAACCAAGCCAGCTGCCATCGAATGGTGCGACGGCTCAGAAGAAGAAAATCAGCGCTTGATCGACTTGATGATCGACAATGGCACGATGATCAAATTGAACGAAGAAAAGCATCCAAATTCCTATTTGGCTTTTTCTGATCCATCGGATGTTGCTCGTGTTGAAGATCGTACTTTTATCTGCTCAGAAAATGAAGCCGACGCTGGTGCTACCAATAACTGGATTGCTCCAGATGAAATGCGCACTAAGCTTGATAGCCTGTTCGATGGCTGTATGGCTGGTCGTACCATGTATGTGGTGCCTTTTAGCATGGGTCCATTGGGCAGCCACATCGCGCATATCGGCATTGAGATTACTGACTCACCGTATGTAGTGGTCAGCATGCGCAAGATGGCGCGCATGGGCAAGGCTGTGTACGATGTGCTGGGTACTGATGGCGAATTTGTGCCATGCGTACACACCGTTGGTAAGCCTTTGGCTGACGGCGAAAAAGATGTCGCTTGGCCTTGCAATGATGACAAATACATCGTGCATTTCCCTGAGACGCGTGAGATCTGGTCGTATGGCTCAGGCTACGGCGGCAATGCTCTACTTGGCAAAAAATGCCTAGCACTGCGCATCGCATCAGCCATGGGTCGCGAGCAAGGCTGGCTGGCTGAGCACATGCTAATTTTAGGCGTGACCAATCCACAAGGCAAAAAACACTACATCGCTGCTGCTTTCCCATCAGCGTGTGGCAAGACCAATTTTGCCATGCTGATCCCACCAGCAGGCTACGAAGGCTGGAAAGTCGAGACTGTCGGTGATGACATCGCTTGGATCAAGCCATCAAAAGACGGCAAACTATACGCGATCAACCCTGAAGCAGGCTTTTTTGGTGTCGCACCAGGTACCAACACCAAAACCAACTCAAACTGCATGAGTACGCTTAGCACCGATGTCATCTACACCAATGTCGCGGTTACGGATGACGGTGAAGTCTGGTGGGAAGGCAAAACCAAAGAAGCCCCTGCAAACCTAACCAACTGGAAGCGCGAGCCTCACACTGGCGAAGAGCGCGCAGCGCATGCCAATGCTCGCTTCACCGTATCGGCAGCCCAATGCCCATCGATCGATCCTCAATGGGAAAATCCAGAGGGTGTGCCGATTTCTGCATTCATCTTCGGTGGCCGCCGTGCCAATACCGTGCCACTGGTCTCAGAAGCATTTGACTGGGTCGATGGCGTGTACAAGGCCGCCACCATGGGTTCTGAAACCACCGCCGCAGCCACTGGCGCGCAAGGTATCGTCCGTCGTGATCCATTTGCGATGCTACCATTTGCTGGCTATAACATGGCTGACTATTTCAACCACTGGCTACAAATGGGTGAAAGCGTCGGTGCCAAAGCTGAAGCTGCTGGCAACAGCCTGCCAAAAATGTTTAAAGTCAACTGGTTCCGCCGTGATGAGAATGGCGACTTCGTCTGGCCAGGCTTTGGTCAAAACATGCGTGTCCTGCAGTGGATTATCGAGCGCTGTGAAGGTACTGCCAATGCCGTTAAGACACCGATTGGCTTAGTCCCAACTTATGATGACATCAACTGGGATGAGTCTGACTTTAGTAAAGCGCAGTTTGATCTGGTCACCAGCCAAGACAAAGATCTGTGGATCAAAGAGCTAGAGAGCCACGCTGAACTATTTGAAAAGCTGGGTGAGCGCATGCCAGAGGCACTAAAAGCTCACAATGCTAAGCTGATGGCAGATGTGACAGCCGCCTAAGCGACCGCTTAAGCCATTTAAAAGGACAGAGGGTGATCTTCTGTCCTTTTTGTCATCAATTATCAGCAGACCAAGATTGGTATTTGCCATCCACATCTTAGAATGCCAATCAATACAAGCATCATGCATAAGCGATGGCCACTGCAGCTCATAAATATGCTATAGTATGCACAAGATAGGGATAAGGTGATCCTCTTATGTGGTTAAAATTCAAACTGTGGCTAAGCAATCCAGCTCAAAATCTATGGGTGCAGCCGACGCTTGGCGCCTTATTTGCCATCGGATTTTCGGTATTGGCCAGTGTCACCCATTATTTCATCCCTGAGCACTGGTTGATTGAGATCAGTGCATCAACGCTATCGGATCTGCTGGATATCATCTCAGGCAGTATGTTGGCAGTAAGCACATTTTCGCTGTCAATCATGGTCTCAGCATTGGTGGCGACCTCATCAAGCATCAGCCCTCGTGCGCGTGTCTTGGTGATGTCTGATGCCAGCACAAGGCTTGCCATCACCAGTTTTATCACCGCCTTTATCTATGCGGTGATCGCCAAAATTTCACTAGAATTACAGCTTTATGGCGCTGGCGGCCGCTTAGTGATGTTTATTGGCACTTTGATTGTACTGATGTATCTGATCTTCACCTTGATCCGTTGGGTACAGACACTGTCAAATCTCGGCTCTTTGGTGGATACTGTCGAGAAGATTGAAAGCGCCGTCATGGCACAGCTCGCCACTTATCGCCAATACCCACAGCACGGCATCACAGGCACCAAGCCATCGATCGCACCAAAAACCCTCATCTACTGCCGACGCACGGGCTATCTGACACACATTGAGTTTGGCTTACTCGATGAATGGTGCCAAGAAAACCACTGCCACATTCACATCGCCTTAAATCTAAATGAACTGACTGCCAGAGATACTGTACTATTTGAAGTATATGCACAGGATAACTGCACACTCGATGCCAAGGCTTGGGCAAATCTTGATGATGCGCTTCATGAATTTGCTGTCATCAGCTCAGCGCCCTCGCACCAGTCTGCGCCCTTATATGGCATTCAGCTCTTGGCCGAGATCGCTGAGCGCGCACTGTCTGCCGCTGTCAATGACCCGACCACTGCATTTCAGACCGTCAGCGTGATCACACATCTGCTATCTGATGTACGCCCGTCACAGGGTGATGAAGCGCTGGATTATGCTTATTTGAGCATTGAGCCGTTTTGCGCATCGCGGTTTATTGAGCCGTATTATCCAATCGCTCGAGATGGCGTTGCACACACCGAATTCATCATTCATATGCTGCGGTGCTTGCACATCGTACATCGTACCGCACCCGAGACCGCCCTACAAGATGCCGCTGTCTTGATGGCTGAGCGCATTTATTTATTGGCGCATCATCACACCGATTATGATGCTGCGCTGCATCAATTAGATCAGGCATGGCGGTCGTATTTTGGTCATTTGCCCATACCGAAGCATCCATAAGCCATAAAATTCAACCACTGAAATAAGGATACATGATGAGCGTCATTTATGATTTCACCGCCCAAGATTTGCTGGGCAACACGATTGATTTTGCTGATTTTACTGGCAAAGTGCTACTCATCGTCAATACTGCGAGCGAATGCGGGTTTACCCCACAGTTTGCAGGACTGCAAGCTCTACATGAACAGTATCGCGATCAAGGGCTTGTGGTGATTGGCTTTCCATGCAATCAATTTGGCAAACAAGAACCCAATGACGGTGTTGCCATCGGTGACTATTGCCAAAAAAATTATGGCGTCGAATTTTTGATGATGCAAAAAATCGATGTCAATGGCGAGCACGCTCACCCGATTTATACATGGCTAAAGTCTCAGCAAGGTGGACTCTTGACCGATGGCATCAAGTGGAATTTCACCAAATTCCTCATCGGTCGTGATGGCAAAGTCATCGACCGCTATGCTCCAATGACCAAACCTGAAAATTTGGCGACAGATATCGAGACAGCCTTAGCAAAATCGCTCTGAATTTTATAAGAATAACTTGTTAATTTTCAATAAGTTATAAACTTTATCACAAATTTATCAAATTTTTGATAAAAAATGTTTGACACCTGCGTAAATTTCTATATAATACGCACCACAACGAACGAACACAGCAACACACTGTAGCGTGTTTGGTTCAAGACTTAAAATGTGATACCTTGACACAGTATCAATTTTCCAAATTGGAAAAGACATTTTAGGGTGGTTAGCTCAGTTGGTAGAGCATCTGCCTTACAAGCAGAGGGTCAGCGGTTCGATCCCGTTACCACCCACCACTATGCAGCGGTAGTTCAGTTGGTTAGAATACCGGCCTGTCACGCCGGGGGTCGCGGGTTCGAGCCCCGTCCGCTGCGCCACTTTTAGTGTAGCTTTTATAAGCTTTTCACTTTCTCCCCAAGTCTCCCCTGGCTTGGGGATTTTTTCTTAGAATATCACTAAACACAGTATCAAAGCTTTCATCCAGTACAGACTTCATATCAGCCGTTAGTGACTCATAGTGAGTATCATAAATGGTTGAAACCATTGAATCCAAGTGATTAGTCCACTCAGTAGTCACACCCTCATTTCTTAATCTACGATAGATTTCAGACGCTGATTGCTTATGGATTTCATCAAACACTTGAGAGAAGCGAGTGGTATCGTTGCTCTCTGTTTTGTTTTGTGATACATTAGTTTTGTCAGATGCTCCCACATCACCACGATGACGTGTAGGGGTGTTGTGCGTAGATAGGGACAAATCGTTACTCTTTGCCTTATCACCATCTGACTTTTCATCAAATATTTCAAAAGCGTTCATAAGCCAGCTATTACTACCCTCTCTCTTGATAAGTGTCACACGGTATCCGCTGTACTCAATAAAGATACTTCTTGCAGTCCCTCGCTCATACACTTGACTTGTACTGCCTGAAGCAATTGCCTGTACCACCTTATTTTCAAGCATCTCAACTACTTCATCATAGCTCATACCATCTTTACGCATACGAGCCTCAATGATATGGCTGATACCCATAGCACCTTTGGTTTTACCATTGGCTTTGATAGTACCTGTACTACCCCAAACAAAATCAACCCAGCCAATATCATTACGATACATCGCACGCTTAACATCAGCTTTGCTTACGATCGCTTTATTCATAGCGTCTTTACCACGCTTGATATTTTCCTGTACTGATTTCATCGCTGATTTACTATAGACAGGCTGTACAGGTGTCATTGATTTCAGTGACCAACTGGTTAGTTGCTTGGCTTAATCCTGATGCAGTCCCATCTTTCGTCACTGTATGCGTCAGTTCATGATTTAGCAACCCGCCAAAGCCTGCTTGCTTCCTGCCCAGTACTCGCAATAATAAATCAACTTGTGATTTTGGATACCTTATGATACATTATACCAGTCAAATGCTCCCATACTATCACGCGCAAGTGTAGGGGTGGTATGTGTAGGCTTGGAAGTATCAAATCCTACTCCTTGCCCATCATCTGACTCATATTTAGAGCTCCCACATCAGTACGCACGGAATAGGACTGATGTGCGTAGGACTGGTTTTGCCATCATCCTTGCTAGTACCATCTTTGAATATGATTTTATCGATTAGTCCCATATCTGCACAAGAGAATATGGAATTAATTCAAAACAACTTAATCCAAATGATCTAGATAGCGCTGCACATCTTGGGATAATCTCTCACGCTCTTTTATTGAGAGTAATTTTTCATATGCCCTAAGCAATGCCACTTCTGCATAATTTTCAGCGGCGAAACTTAGAGTTTTAATCGTATTACTTAGTGTTACCAATGATTCCATCATTTGTTTGCTTGGGTTCTGTTGTTTTCTCATGAGTCAACCCGTATTGTCTTAGTGTCTTTTTATATTCCTTAATCAATTCTTTTAACTCTATTTGTTGTTCCTGAGTGAGCGCCTGTTTATTTTGTAAAAGCTCATACATTCTTGCCTCTGCATTGATTCTTTGAGCCATGCAATATATCTTCAATGCACGACTACCATGATATGTAGCCTCCAGTAAGTTTACTGCCACTTTTGCAATATCTTTGGCAGGATCTAAGATGGATTTCATCAATCATTCTCCTATATCATCACAATTTTACCTATCAACAATCTTTTTTTTACACAATAACTCGATAAGCTCATCCTTGCTTTTGCACCTTTTCTCATACTTACTGCCAAAACAAACACCCTCTTCAATTTCACATGACTCTGTAACAGCAATGCGTAAATTATCCCATAGAATCACTCCCCAGTGTTTGCCTTGATAATCATATCCGAAGTGTAATGCACCATACTCATCACAATAAACATGATAACCACCCTGCCTTTCCCACTGTCCTGATTTAAGATATTGGTACTGTATATCATTTGATAGATAAGCTACATTCCAAACGCTTACTTCATCAGCTTTTTTACCATCCACTAGATAGCGTATTGCATCATGAATATCATCAAAAGTAATAGCCTCTTTTTTCTTATCCTGCTCCCGATTCCATTCATCCAAAGTTACCGAAATAGCATTTAAGGTATTAATCCCACCTCTACCCACCTCTTCTGCTGTGTTTTTTACCGCTTTACCTAAACCCACATCCTCCTCAGACATTTTGTACAGTAAATACAAAGCCAATGCAGTAAATGCCCATAACGGTGCAAAGAAAAATCCTGCAATGCCGCTAGCGATAATCAACAGCCATAGAAAAAAGATAGAAATCTTTTTCATCAAAATTCTCCCGTATCTCTATCCGCCCTTTCTTCCACTATCTCAGTTCGAGTGCCACGCTCACTAAGTGTCTCAGGCTCAGGATTTACATTAGCTTGATGCTGAGTGGCTACTCGTTCAGTCTGCTGCATTTGCTCCTGATTTCGTACAGGTGCTTGCTCAGGCTCCGGGCTATATACAGGCACCTGCACTGATGGCTGTGCCTTTTGTGCAGGCTGTGCATCAATGACAGTTTGTGGCGCTTGGACTTCAACCAATACTGGCTGTATTGTCACTGGACTATCCGCCATTGGTTCAGTCTCATGGCTTGATTGCGGTGGCTGATTTTCGGCGTGTGTCATATCATTGGCATTGCTTTGGTTTGGCGTAGCTACAGCGATAGGCTCAGCAGGTGTATATGTGCTTGTTGGCTCACTACCCATTGGCTGAGCTGTCTGACTGGATTGACCAAGCCCATACACCAAACCGACAACCAACACTGCCAACACTCCACCGACAATCCAATACATAGAGCGGTCTTGCTGCGGCGGTGATGGTGGCAACGGTGGTGGATTTGTATGCTTAGATTCTTCAGACTTTATCTGTTTAGCTTTTGCTTGCTGAGCCAAGATTTCTTGTGCAGATGGTATCTTCGCCATAGTAGGTGATTCTTCGACGGCTTGAGTAACCGATTGGGCAGATTCTGCAAGCTGATTGGCTTTAATTTCCAAAAGTTGTTGTTGCAACATTGCAATACTATCTTGGATTTGCTGCGAGCTATCTGCTTTAGCTTGTAGTTCCGCTATCCTATTTTCATAAGAATTAATCATAGACACATGGGTGGTGTGCTGGTGCAACTGTTGATTCAGAGCGTTTATCACCCTATCAATTACCCATTGAGTTCGGTACTTCATTTGTTGATTGGTAAAGCGTAAAAGCATCCCTACTTTACCCATCAAATCATTTTGCCTCAGCCAAAGATCGCCGTATTTCCGAAAATCCAAGTTACCAACGCCATCTTGTAATTTGGTCAAACCATCCAATTCAATAGCCAAATTATACCCTTTGGCTTCATTGATAATTACAAAATCAACATAGCGGTTGCCACCCATTTCATCCAAAAAATGCCATTGCGGAATGACATCGCTAGGGATGATACAGTTAATTTGACTAAGCACCATATCCACAAATTGCTCTTCATACCCCACAGGATGCCAAAGCTCTTTATGGTAATGATACTTCCACTGTTGCCAATTTTCAAAAGGATCGTAGTGCTGCATTATCGGCAAACCTCATCATACAATGCAGAACCCCATGAGCGTGGGAAAATTTCATAATATTTCAAATGGCTCATCTTGTCGCTGTCGATTAGCTTATTTTGTTTGTTGTAATTATGCCAACTGATGGTTGCAACTGTCTTGTTTGAGCACTCGATATATCGTTTGTACAGCGTATAGCTACCTTGAGCCAAGCCATCTTTTTTCTTATCTTGGGCGACATATCGCTCCATCTGCACTTCATATTTGGTGGCAGTGACTTTTTTGGTTTTACTTGGTAAAAGATAATATTCATACCCTTGATAAGATCCCAGATACACATCAGCATGAGCACTAAACACCATACCCAAGCCAAGACCAAGCACTGATAATTGCTTTAACATCATCAACTCCTTATATTCAGACCCAAAAAATATTTAAAATCCATTGTTATTATATACTGATTTTTGATGCATGAGTCGTAAGGAATTTCACAAGAATTAATCAATCAAATCAT
Source organism: Moraxella sp. RCAD0137 (assembly GCF_002894025.1). NCBI lineage: Bacteria > Pseudomonadati > Pseudomonadota > Gammaproteobacteria > Moraxellales > Moraxellaceae > Moraxella > Moraxella sp. RCAD0137. The sequence continues at coordinate 8,536 of NZ_LTCC01000005.1, read as the reverse complement.
ATAAGTTCCCACCAATTTATGCTAAAATACCCCCAATTTTTTATTCAAAATCAGTCAGCCAAGAGCCAACTATGACCAGCACCCCAACCGTATTTGATCCAAAAAACCCAGCCCAAGCACCAAATCCCAACACACCTGCCTATCACCATAAAGCCAATCACAACCAAAATCGCAGCATTGATGAATCCGCTGCCGCCATCGCACAAGCCTCAGGTAGTGCACCCAAAGTTGGCTTTGTGTCCTTGGGCTGTCCAAAAGCGCTCGTCGATAGCGAACGCATCATCACCGAGCTGACTCGTGAAGGCTACCAAGTCGCCAAAGATTATGACGGTGCGGATTTGGTCGTGGTCAATACCTGTGGCTTTATTGAGTCGGCCGTCCAAGAGTCGCTCGATGCCATCGGTGAAGCCATCAACAAAAACGGTAAAGTCATCGTCACCGGCTGTCTAGGCAAAGATGCCGACAAAATCCGCACCATGCACCCATCGGTGCTGGCAGTTACTGGTGCACACGCCTATGATGAAGTGGTATCAGCCGTCACTCATCATGTACCAAAACCTGCCAAATCAAAGACTTATGATCCAAAAATCGACCTCATCAACGATGCAGGCATCAAGCTGACACCCAAGCATTATGCTTATCTAAAAATCTCGGAAGGCTGCAATCATCGCTGTACATTTTGTATCATCCCATCATTGCGTGGTGATTTGGTCAGTCGTACCATTGATGGCGTAATGAAAGAAGCCGTCGCACTCAAAAATAGCGGTGTCAAAGAGCTACTCATCATCTCCCAAGACACCTCTGCCTACGGTGTCGATACCAAGTACAAGACAGTATTTTGGGATGGTCAGCCGATTAAGACGAAGTTTTTTGATCTGTGCGAGCAGATGGCAAAGCTAGGCATCTGGGTGCGTCTGCACTATGTTTATCCTTATCCCCATGTCGATCAAGTCGTACAACTCATGGCGGATAGCATGGCAAAATCAGGCGGTACAGGCGGACTGTTGCCCTACCTTGACATTCCATTCCAACACGCCAGCCCAAGTGTGCTAAAAGCCATGAAACGCCCTGCAATGAGTGAAGACACCCTTGAGCGTATCCGTGCATGGCGTGCGATTTGCCCTGATATCGTCATTCGCTCGACTTTTGTGGTGGGCTTCCCTGGAGAGACCCAAGAAGATTTTGAATACCTACTTGACTGGCTAAAACAAGCACGCCTTGATCGTGTCGGCTGCTTTACTTATTCAGAAGTCGAAGGCGCGGTGGCAAATGACTTACCAAATCCTGTACCTGAGCACATCAAACAAGAACGCTATGAACAACTGATGGCGCTTCAACAACAAATCAGCAGTGAAAAGCTTGCCGAAAAAGTGGGCAAACGCCTAGTCGTGCTCGTCGATGAGATTGATACCGAAGAAAATATCGCCATCTGTCGTAGTTATGCTGATGCACCTGAGATTGACGGTCATGTGTATGTGGATAATATCGATGCGACAGTCAAAGCTGGCGATATGCTGACGGTGACGATTGATGAAGCCAGCGACTATGATTTGTTTGCAAGTTTTGGTTCTTGATTTGCTTTTAAATGACTTTATGACTACCCCAAATCTACCACAAGCCATTCGCTGAATGGCTTTTTTTATCTCATATCATAATAACTAAATAATAATCACCGACCATGACCAACACCAATCAAAGCTTTTTACCTGTCATTATTCTTGCGTTATCAGCATTTATTTTTAATACCACTGAATTTATCCCCATCGCCCTACTGACAGACATCGGTACAAGCTTTGGGATGACCGCCAGCCAAACAGGTATCATGATGACTGTGTATGCATGGATTGTCGCTGTGCTATCTTTGCCAATGATGCTTGCGACTGCTACCATCGAACGCAAAAAGCTACTGTTGATTCTTTTTGGCTTATTTGCCATCGGTCATATCGTCTCATACCTTGCCACCAGCTTTACCATGCTGCTTGTGAGCCGTGCGATCGTGGCGATTACTCATGCGGTGTTTTGGTCAATCACCGCAAGCCTTGTCGTGCGTCTGGCACCTATTGGTAAAGAAACTCAAGCTTTGGGGCTGCTATCCACAGGCAGTGCATTGGCAACCGTACTGGGCTTGCCACTGGGTCGCGTGTTGGGTCAAGTATTTGATTGGCGAACCAGTTTTGGGATGATTGGTGTGATTGGCCTTGTGATCATGCTACTGCTCGCCTATCTATTGCCGCGCCTGCCTGCTCAAAATACAGGCAATTTATCCAGTCTGCCTGACATCATCAAAAATAAGCCTTTGATTGGCGTGTATCTGATGGTGGTACTGACGGTGACAGCGCACTTTACTGCTTATAGCTATATTGAGCCATTTGTGCTTGGCATCACAGATTTTGGTGCAGATTTTGCGACGATGGTGCTGCTGATTTTTGGGGCGGCAGGCATTGTGGCGAGCGTGCTGTTTGGTCGATATTATGAAAAACTGGGTGATCGCTTTATTGCCATAGCATTTAGCGGTATGCTCGTTGCCTTGGCCGCTTTGGCACCGATGAGCCAAATACAAACCGTCTGGACGGTTTTGATCTTTATGTGGGGTGTATCGCTGACCGCTTTGGCACTGTCATTGCAGATTCGTGTGTTAAAACTTGCACCAAAAGCCACCGATGTCGCCATGTCGATTTTTTCAGGAATCTTTAATGTCGGTATTGGCGGCGGTGCGATGGTTGGCGGTCTTGTGATTGCAGGATTTGGCTTGCCGATGATCGGCTATGTGGGTGCATTGATTGTGATGGGCGCGGTGGCAGCATTCATTTATACCAAATCAGCTGCCCCAACAGACTATTAGGATAGGGACGCGATGGCTCTATACAGAGTACAGATATATTGATGGCTTTGCTTTACATCAGCGCATCTTGATAACTTTGCAATGATGCATTTACCAAGATGCGCAAGTACCTTAGGGTTGATTGGTGGTGGTATTGATATCCATCGGCACATCCATCAGCAGGATTTGACTGTCGCCAATGGCAGTAACGTCAAAGCCATCGGTATCCCACACGCCTAGGCCGTCTCGCTCACCCAGTACGGTATCGCCAATCTTGGCACCGCCTTTGATGACAAAGACATACACGCCATTACCATCACGCTTGATGTCATAACGCTTAGCCGTGCCATCGGCAAAATCCGCTAGGCTAAACCACGCATCTTGATGAATCCACACGCCTGCATCGTCAGCAGTGGGCGATAGAATTTGCTGAAAATCGTTTGGCGTGGCATTGTCACTAATACGAATTTGTTGATAACGGGGCTGTACGCCATTTTTGCGAGTTAAGACCCAAATTTGTAAGAACTTCACCGCACGGTCGGCATTGGCGTTCATCTCACTGTGGCGAATGCCTGTACCTGCACTCATCACCTGAATATCGCCTTGACGAATCACCCCACCATTACCCATGCTATCACGATGTGCCAAATCGCCTTCTAGTGGAATGGAGATGATTTCCATGTCATTGTGCGGATGTGTGCCAAAGCCCTGCCCGCCTGCGACCGTGTCATCATTAATCACACGCAGTACGCCAAAATTGGTACGCTCAGGGTTATAATAACCACCAAAGCTAAAGGTGTGATGACTATTTAGCCAGCCATGATTGGCGACGCCACGACTGTCTGCGGCATGATAGATGGTTTTCATAAGTTACTCACTGTTATCTTTATTAAGTTGATGAGCGTATTATCCATCAATGTCAGCAAAGCAACAAGTCACAGCTGTATCAAATCATATTTCAAATATAGAAAGATAATTTTATCATCACCCAAAAAAACCACCGCAACATGGCGGTGGCGATTGATCCATTTTATTCATCAATGATGGTATTGCCAGCATCATCATAGTCATAAAAACCTTTGCCAGACTCTTTACCTGTTCTGCCCTGATCAAGATAGTCGGCTTTGAGCTTTTGGATAAATTGTTTCTCAAGCTCATTGCCTGTGCGCTCAGCATTGGCAGAGTGGATGGCATAAACGGTGCGCAGACCGACGATGTCCATGATCTCAAATGGTCCTTTGGGCGCATGAGTCGCTTTTTTCCAGACTTTATCGATTTGTTTGGGATCTGCCACTTCATTGGCATACAATTGGCTGGCAGCGTCCAGTAGCGGCACCAAAAGACTGTTCATGATATAGCGTGGCTGCTCTTTTTGTAGCACCACAGGATCCATGCCCATGTCTTTGGCGAATTGCTCTGTCATCGTGACATATTTGGTATCAGTTTGGGCAGTACCCATGACTTCAACGATGTTTTGTACCCAGATATTATTGGCAAAATGCAGCGCCAAAAACCGCTCAGGCGCACCGGTGCTATCTGCAAAGCTGCTTGGCAATAGCGTCGATGTATTGGTCAAAAAGATGGTATGATCAGGTGCCGCTGCCCCCACCTGCGCCCAGATTTGTTTTTTTAGATCTAAGTTTTCAGGTACTGCTTCGATGATCAAATCGGCAGCACTGACTGCACTATCTAGATCACTGCTTTGGCTTAGGCGAGCCATCGTCTGTGACAGCTGATCGGCAGTTGCGCCGACTTCTTTTTGGTACACGCCTTGCAAGCTTTCAAATCGCTTCGCAGCAGCGGCAAGTGCGTCATCATTGATGTCATAACTGACCACTTTAAAACCTGCATACGCCGCCTGAAAAGCGATCTGCGCACCGAGTACGCCAGCACCGAGTACTGTTACTTGTTTGATTGTCATGTTAGTCTCCTTTTAAGTTGTTGTGTGTTACTGTGTGAATTTTGATGAGTAATCATTAAACCCATTATGCGATAGTTTTGGTTATCATGCAAGCCATCGGGTCACACATTGGTCGATTTACTGTAGAATGATGAGTCAAAAAATCGCCAGCAGTTACTGGCAATTAAGTTTATGAGTTGAACAGTTTGGTATCTAGCGAATATTTACCAGCACCCACCACCCAATAAATCAAAAATACCATACAGTAAAGAGCTGCCGCCTCGCCTTTATTGACAATCGGATTAAAAATCAAATCAAAGCCCGAATGAAAATAAAAATACGCCACCGCCATCATGCCCGCCATGATAAAGGCGTTGATGCGGGTAAATAAGCCCAAAATCAGCAATACGCCACCGACAATCTCAAGCATACCACCAAGCCCCATCAAAGACAGCCATTCAACGGCAGGCTTGCCATTGGTCATCGACTGTGGAAAAGCGAACAATTTCACCGTGCCATGTACCAAAAACATATATCCAACAATCACCCGAGTGAATAACAACACCAAATCTTTCATTGGGTGTTCGCTGTGTTGTACTGACTTGTTCATGATGACCTCTGAATAATTGAACGACTTGATGATAGATAAAGATTGCTAAGTACTTTACTTAATGTGACTTGTTGTGGCTTAGCGATCAGTTTTGGCTTTATTTTAATTGATTTTGGTGATTGAACAAGGTACACTTTGACAAGTCATCTTTGCAAATATAGAAAGATAGTCGCCACCAAAAGTAAGTGCTATAATGTTGTAATCCCATTCAATTAGTTTTGCCATTATTCTTATGTCTATCCACAACGAAAACAGCCGTGTCAAAATCCCAGCCGTTTTGCATCTCATGCGTTTGGGCTACCAATATCTTTCTTTAAAACAGCAAACATGGGATACCCAAACCAACATTTTCCCAGAGATTTTCATAGACAGTCTATGCCGTATCAATCCCGATTTATCCGTAGCGGACGCCCGCCGTGTCTTAACCGACATCACGCTAGAATTGGATAACGAAGATTTGGGCAAAGCTTTTTTTGAGCGTTTAACCATCTCATCTGGCATTAAACTCATTGATTTTAAAAATTTTAATCAAAACAGCTTTCATGTGGTCACCGAATTGCCATATATCAATGGCGATGAAGAATTTCGCCCCGACATTACCTTGATGATTAACGGTATGCCGCTTGCATTTGTAGAAGTCAAAAAGCCGAATAACAAAGGCGGTATTGGAGAAGAGCGTGAACGCATGGCGAAACGTTCCTTAAATCCCAAATTTCGCCGTTTTATTAACATCACACAGCTTATGGTGTTTTCCAATAACATGAAATACGACCAAGGCGACATTCAGCCCATACAAGGCGCTTTTTATGCGTCATCGGCGTATGGTCAGCCTGTGTTTAACTATTTTCGCGAAGAGCATAAACAAAACCTTGCTGAGCTTTTAGGTAACATCACCCAAGAACAAGAAAACTTTATCCTACAAGATAATAATCTGGCGGTCATCAAGTACAACCCAGAATTCATCACCAACAAATCACCCGACACCCCAACCAACTGCATTTGCACGTCTATTTTTAGTCGTGAACGCTTGGTATTTTTTCTGCAATACGGCTTGGCGTATGTCAAAACCAGCACAGGCATTCAAAAACACATCATGCGTTATCCGCAGTTGTTTGCCACGATGGCGATACGCGATGCTTTGGAAAAAGGCGAGAAAAAAGGCATTATTTGGCACACACAAGGCAGTGGTAAAACCGCTTTGACTTATTACAATGTCCGCTATCTGACACATTATTATGCAACACAAGGCGTGGTACCGAAATTTTACTTTATTGTGGACAGATTGGATTTGCTAGAACAAGCCAAGCGTGAATTTACCGCACGCGGTTTGATTGTGCACAGCATCAGTTCCAAAGATGAGTTTGCCAAAGACATCAAATCCACGCAAAGCCTACACAATCATTCGGGTAAGCCTGAAATTACGGTGGTCAATATCCATAAATTTGCCGATGACCCCAATGTTATCGCGCCAAATGACTACAATTTAAATATACAGCGTGTGTATTTCCTAGACGAAGTACACCGTAGCTACAACCCCAAAGGTTCATTTTTGGCTAATTTAAATCAATCCGACACTGGGGCGGTGAAAATCGGTTTGACAGGTACGCCGCTAATTGGTGCGACCGAAAACAAAATCAATTCGCGTGAATTGTTTGGCAACTATATTCATAAATATTATTACAATTCATCGATTGCCGATGGTTACACCTTGCGCCTTATTCGTGAAGCCATTAGTGGCGAATATCAGGCTCAATTAAAACAAGCATTAGCACAACTGCAAGTGCAAAAAGGCAGCATCAAACGCGAAGATGTTTACGCCCATAAACATTTTGTTCATCCCATGACCGATTACATCATCAAAGATTTTGAAAAATTTAGAAAAATCAATGATGATGACAGCCTAGGTGCCATGGTCATTTGCGACAGTAGCGAGCAAGCCCGTGCCATGTATGACTATTTTGTGGCAGCCTGCGCTGAAAAACAAACCGTGCAAAAGTCGGCATTGATTTTGCACGATATCGGAACCAAAGAAGAACGTAAACAATGGGTTGAAGATTTCAAAGACGGCAAAATTGATATTTTGTTTGTTTACAACATGCTTTTGACGGGTTTTGATGCGCCACGACTCAAAAAATTGTATTTGGGACGCTTGATTAAGGCACACAACCTATTGCAAGCCCTAACCCGCGTAAACCGCACTTACAAACACTACCGCTACGGCTATGTGGTCGATTTTGCCGACATTGAAAGCGAATTTGACAAAACCAACCGCGCCTATTGGGATGAATTACAAACCGAATTGGGCGATGAAATGGCAACTTACGCCCAAATGTTTAAAAATGAAGACGAAATCAAGCAAGACATTCGGGACATTAAAAATGCACTGTTTGATTTTGACACGAATAATGCTGAGATTTTTTGTGGGCAAATCAGCCAAATTGATGACAAAAAACAAGTTTTAGCGATTAAAAAAGCCCTACAAATTGCCAAAGATTTATACAATATTTTGCGATTGCAAGGCGATTATGAATTTTTGGAACATTTGGATTTTGAAAAACTGGGTATTTTATACCGCGAAACGCAGGCACATTTAGACAAATTGAACCTTGCCGAGAGCTTGGCTCAAGGCGACACCACACATTTACTCAATGAAAGTTTGGAAGACGTGTATTTTCAATTCATTAAAATCGGCGAACACGAACTCAAACTTGCCGATGACTTAAAAGACATCATGCGTAAAGTACGGACAAGCTTGGCGGATAATTTTGACCAAAGCGACCCCGAGTTTATCAGTCTACGTGAAGAATTGGAACGGATTTTTAAAAAACGCCAACTTTCTGAAGTCTCTCAGGCAAAGATGAAAGAAAACATCGGCATTTTGGAGGAAGTGTACCGTCAAATCAAAGAATTGAACCGTCAGAATGAGTTATTACGCCACAAATACGCTGGCGATGCCAAATTTGCCCGTGTTCACAAACGCTTGATGTCGGATGATGCGTTTGGTGGCGAGAAGCTCAAAATCTTTGATGCGCTGATGGGCGTAAAAGCCGATGCTGATGAAAAAGTGTTGAATTTAAGTCAAATTGAACCGTCCCGAGTTTATCGGAGACAAGATTGCTTGAGTCAAGCAGCATAGCCTGACGGTTTTAATGAACAATAGTAAATATTCTCCGCATCAATAGGCGACAAATATCCATTTCTAGAA
>NZ_LTCC01000004.1:0-169752 GCF_002894025.1 Moraxella sp. RCAD0137 | reverse complement strand
AAGAAACACTTTCATCTTTTTATCAAAGAATGTGAGTTTCGTTTTAACTATGGTACACCATCTAATCAGCTTAAAGTATTGAGAAGATGGTGTGGGATTTAGGCTAATCTAGTACAGCCCCTTACTTTTTATATTGTATAGTCAATTATAAAAACTGTTGAATTAAGGAAGATGATGGCAAGGTGCTATCATCTTTTTTTGTGCTTTTTTTATCTTGGATGGTGATGGGTTGCCATCAAGATGGAGTGTTTTATGTACGAAAATCCACTTTCTTGTACGGCAAAGCCAAACTTTGTCGAGATTTTACATTGTACGGTCAATGCCTTTAGCGCGCCTTTGTGGGATGTGCTGATTTGGATGTTGGTCGGTATTGGCTTTTTCTTTACTGTTTTCTCAGGATTTGCACAGTTTCGCCTATTTGGTCAAAGTATCAAAACGATGCTTGGCAGCCGCAAAAATGACAACGATGCCGATGGTATCTCAGGCTTTCAGGCTTTTGTCACAGGTCTTGCGAGCCGTGTCGGTGTGGGTAATGTCGCAGGTGTCGCGATTGCTATCGGTATCGGTGGTGCTGGCGCGGTATTTTGGATGTGGCTGATTGCCTTGATTGGTATGTGCTCGGCATTGGCCGAGAGCAGCCTGGCTCAGCTATTCAAGGTGCGTGATGAGCATACCAATCGCTTCCGTGGTGGCCCTGCCTACTATATCGAACAAGGTCTTGGTCAAAAATGGCTGGGTGTGGTGTTTGCATTTGCGTTGATTGTGTGCTTTGGCTTTGTGTATCAGTCGATTCAATCAAACTCAATCGCGCTTGCCATCCAATCGGCAGCGGGCTGTGTGGGTGAGAATGATGTTTGCCAAGCTGATTGGCAAATTTATAAGCACGTCGTGGGTGCGGTGCTTGTAGTGATGACTGCGCCGATTATCTTTGGTGGTATCACTCGTGTGGCGAAGATTGCTGAGACTTTTGTCCCTGTGATGGCACTGTTTTATCTACTGGTTGCGTTGTATATCGTTGGTGTGAATATTGATAAAATCCCAAGCGTGATTTCATTGATTTTTACCAAGGCGTTTACTTTTGAAGCAGCGGGCGGTGGTCTGTTTGGCTCAATGGTATCGGTGGCGATGATGCAGGGTATCAAGCGTGGTCTGTACTCAAACGAAGCTGGCCAAGGTTCTGCACCAAACGCCGCTGCCGCTGCCAATGTCAAGCATCCTGTAGAGCAGGGCATCATTCAGATGCTGGGCGTCTTTGTAGATACGCTGATTGTTTGCTCATGCACGGCGTTTGTGATTTTGCTTGCGGTGATGCCAGAGAATGCCGCTGATTTGTCAGGTGTGCAGCTGACGCAGATGGCACTTGAAAGCCATGTAGGCTGGTGGGGTCAATATTTCTTGGCGTTTGTCCTGTTTATGTTGGCGTTTTCGACCATCATTGGCAACTATGCCTATGCTGAGTCGAATATGCAGTTTTTGAAAAATAATGCCTTCTTGCTGACCTTATTCCGCATGGCGGTGCTTGGCTTTGTGTACTTCGGTGCAGTGACCAAAGTGGCTGTGGTGTGGGATATGGGTGATTTGACGATGGGTGTGATGGCATTTATCAACCTAATCGCCATCGTGCTGCTATCACGCTATGTATTTACACTGGTCAAAGACTATAACGCTCAGCTCAAAGCAGGCGTGGATAAGCCAGTGTTTGACATCAATAAATATCCGCATTTGATGAAAAAAGTGCGTTCAGATATTTGGAAGTAATGTGCATTATAACAGCAGGTTTAATGGCCTGCTGTTTTATTTGGTGGTGGGTGAATCTGCATCGGAGTTGTTGCCAATAAATGGCAGTATTAAAGCGTACTTAATTGACCACGCCTCAAAAAGCTCATCCATCGATGGGCTTTTTGATTGTCATTATGACCACCACATTCTTAATTTTAATGACCATAATGGCGCGATGCCAGTAAAGCTTTGGGTGATTTTGCCATCTTTGATGATGGCGTAAGAAGGGGTGACTTGCCCCTGCCATTGCCCAAAGATCTGCCCATCAGCATCATTAATGGTGTTAAAATCATAGCCCTGTGTGCGCATATAGGTATTCAGCGCTTCGTCATCACCTGATGAGACAGCCACACCAAGCACCTGATAACCACTATCTTTTAGTGCCTGCACAGAGGGACTGGTGATGCTACAGATGTGGCACCAAGTTCCCCAAAAATACACCAAAACAGGTGCTTCATGACTGGCAGCCAGTGCATCAGGCACACCCGTCTTGGCTAGGCCGAGCGTGGGTGCATCGGGCGCTGAGGGTGCGCGCCAGAGGTTGATGGCGGTGTACATCACCATAAATATCAGCAGATAGCCCACCAAAGTGCGCATCAAGCGAGCGATCGAAAAGGATGGCTTTTTGCTCATGATGTAGCGTCTACCAAAACAAGACGCCCATGCAAGGCACGGGCGCATCCATCAAATGGCGTGATCAAATCAGCGCTCCAGATACTGAATCTTACCGCTGACACCATCCCATTTCTCGTATTCTGGCAGAGGATCTTTTTTCTCGGTGATGTTCGGCCAGATACCAGACAGCTCTTCGTTGATGGCAAGAAATTCTTCTTGGCCAGCTGGGATTTCATCTTCAGAGAAGATCGCATTGGCAGGGCATTCAGGCTCGCACAGTGCGCAGTCGATACATTCATCAGGATTGATGACCAGAAAGTTTGGACCTTCATAGAAGCAATCAACAGGGCAGACTTCGATGCAGTCAGTGTATTTGCAGCGGATGCAGTTATCAGTTACAACAAAAGTCATAATAGTACCTTGGCTTATTGGCTCGGACAGGGATTGTGCCAGTGTTGCGTAATCACTGGCAAATAAACGAGTTGGGCAACATACACCCATAGACAGTGTATTTTAGCTTGTTTGTGCGATTTTCTCAAACAAAACCGTCACATTTGTTATGCCAAAAGCGAAAAAAGACTGCAATATATGGCAAAAGCTCTAAGCAATCGCAAATGAGAATTACTTAGAGCTTAAGAGTTGGTCTGCTAAGCTGTACACTTAAGCAAAGTGATCAAAAGTCATTAGCCAGCGACACTGTCACGCTGTGCTTGCTTGGCAAGCTTATAGCATTCTTCGATGTGATCAAAGGCAATTTTCTTAAAAATCATATAGCCCAAGCTTGCTGCGACCATTGAGCCACCCAGCGGAATGTATTTGCTGACTTGCTTGCCGATAAAGCGACCACCAAAACCTTGCACGGTCTTATTCACGACACCGCGTGCTGCGACCAGACCGCCGATGGCCATGATGCGCTCTTTCATGCTTTGCTTGCGTGCTTCTTCGGTTGATTTATCCAAATCGGCAGCATCTGCCAAGCCAAAGCGCTCAGTAATCTCAGGTAATAGCTTGGTAAGCATCGCCACATCGACCGCCACATCCAAAAATGGCAATGGAATCACCGCAACGCCAGCAGAAACCTTGGCGCGTGATTTTGCTAAGGCTTGGCACTGGGCGCGAATCTGTTCTAGATTTAGGGTTGGGTCGATATTTTTGGCGACAGGTTGGCTGACTGAAGTTAGCATAATCATTTCCTTTTTCGTTGTTAATGTTTGAATCCTGTTGGGCAAATTACTCTGTGATGCGCTAGGTGATCGGATTAAATCATCTTATTGAGTCATCAACTGAATTTAAGCCGATCCTGTGTGTTTACATTGCAGACTGTCCAAACAGTGTCCAAGCTCTTAAGTTACTTAATATTTTACGGGTATTACCAAAACTTACAAGTAAGTTTTGTGTGCGCTTTGTATGGCTTGTGTCAATACTGTGACGCTGACTTAAATGTATGCTGCCATCAGGTGTTGGCAGATCTAACCATGACGCAACTGCCGCGGTCGAAACCCTGTGGCCAGCAGCACAATGCCATACACCATAGCACCAAGTGCGCAGATGCCTAATAAGATGGCAATTTTTAGCCATTGAGCACCATCCAGTGGATAATAAGGCAAAATGGCATACAGTGCTGCCACCATCGCGATGCATGCGACCACAAACTGCAGCGACATTTTTTTCCAATGTGCGCCAAATCTAAAAATGCCACGGCGGTGCAGTAGGGCGTACAGCAGACCTGCATTGACAAAACTTGCCGCGGTCGTTGCCAGCGCCAGACCGCCATGCAGCGGCAGTTGTAGTAAATAAAACAGCCCGATAAACAGCACGCTAAAAATCATATTAGCAAACACCGACACGATGCCAATCTTCACGGGCGTTTTGGTGTCTTGACCTGCAAAAAACGCAGGCGCAAAAATCTTAATCAGCATAAATCCCAAGATGCCGCCTGATAAGGCCTTCAGCGCAACACCGCTCATCAGCGCATCTTGATGGGTAAACTGACCACGCACAAATAAAGCATCCATCAAGACATCCGACAGCACAAACATCGCAAGACTTGCTGGCAGACCGATGACGATGATCAAGCGCGCTGCCCAGTCCATGGTCTTTTTAAAGGTGTCATGATCGGACTTCGCGCGGCTAGAGGACAGACTTGGCAAAATCACCGTGCCGATGGCCACGCCGATCAATCCTAATGGCAGTTCGCTTAGGCGTTCGGCAGCGTACATCCACGATACCGAGCCTGCGATCATCAAGGAGGCAAACACAGTACTAAGCAGCAAGTTGATTTGGGTAACAGACACGCCAAAGATGGCAGGTAGCATCAGCTTTAGAATGCGCCGAACGCCTTCATCGCCAAAGCCCAAAGAGGGCGGTACTAGTAGCTTTTGTTGCCACAGCTGCGGCAGTTGGAGTAGTAGCTGTAGTAGCCCTGAGAGCGCGACTGCATAACCCAGCGCCATGATGGGCTTGTCAAGAAGCGGAGACACCAACAGCGCACCACCGATCATGCACAGATTCAGTAAGACAGGCGCAAAGGCTGGCGCAGCAAAGCGTCCATAGCTTTGTAAGATGCTGCCAAAAAACGCCGTCATCGAGATGAACAGCAGATATGGGAAAGTCAGCCGAAGCAGCTCGGTTGCAGCATTAAATTTGGTGGTATCGCCTGCAAAGCCTGGTGCGAACACATACACCACCTGTGGCGCAAGCAAAATTACCACCACCGTCAGCACAAGCAGTATCGATGACAGCACGCCTGAGACGCGACTGATGAGCAGCTGCACTTCATTAAAACTGCGCGTTTCTTTATACTCGGTCAAAATCGGCACAAAAGCTTGGCTAAATGCGCCCTCAGCGAATAAACGACGCAAGAAATTTGGGATCTTAAAGGCCACCAAAAAAGCGTCCATCAAGCCGCCAGCACCAAAAACACCCATCAACACCATATCGCGCACCAAGCCTAAAATGCGTGATAGCATGGTCATGGAGCTGACGACCATAGTCGAGCGAAAAAGCCGAGATTTTGCCATAATGATCGGTAATTGCCAAAAATTGAGCTATTTTACTAGGTTTTTGACAATTTTGCTTAGCTTTGTGAAGATTGATTGATACATTTTGTAAATTTCATGCATCGTTTGGGTCGGGTGATTTCATCAGTGCTGCCACCATGACGCGCAGTTTTTGCCAATCAAAATGCACGCCAGGGTCAGTTTTGCGGCCTGGAGCAATGTCGCTATGACCCATCAAATGACGGCGCGTGGCGGGATAGGCTGCATGGATGGCGGCGATCACTTGGCTTAACACCTGATATTGCACGGCTTCATAAGGCAGATGATCAGCACCCTCAAGTTCGATGCCGATGCTAAAGTCATTGCACTCTTTGCGCCCCAGATACGCTGAGCGGCCAGCATGCCAAGCGCGATCGTTAAAATTGACAAACTGTGTGACACTGCCATCGCGCTCGATGAACAGATGCGCTGAGACTTGTAGATCTTTGATGGTTTGAAAATAGGCGTGATCGTCTGGGTTTAGTTGATTTTGAAAAAAGGCTTTGACATGATGCAGACCTTGGGCATTGGTTTGCCCAAAATTGGCAGGCGGCAGGCTGATATTATGAATGACGATGCCGCTGATGATGCCTGTGGCGTCACTGGGCCGAGCATTGAAGTTCGGTGATGCCAAGAACTCTGCACCAATTAAGATGCCGTTTTTGATGCTAAATTGGGTAGCCATGCGCATTCTCAATGTGTCTGATGAAGCCAGTATCGGATGAATCTGCCGCTCGATGAGTAAGACGAGCCTTGCGGCGATGATATTGTAGCACAGATTTGACCATGCTTTGATGACAATTTGGGCATGGATATTAGGCATGCTTATGCTACAATGGTGCTTATGATGATTATTTAAAATTGTACTCATTTAAAAGGATCTCAAATGCCTGTCGATTTTAGGATGCTACGCACCAAAGCTCTGTACGCTGCTTATGCTTTGATGCTACCTGTTTGGGTTGGTATGCTGCTATCCATGCCTGCCAAGGCCAGTGATGATACGGTGATGCCTACCCAAAGCCACGCTCAAGCTTATCCTTATGGACTTGATGCCAAAAAGCTGCGACAAATCAGCGACGCTGTCGGCTGGCGACGGCTGCTGCTGTTTTCAGATCATCAAAAATCAGCCGATCAAAGCAGCTTAGACAACCCACGATTTTTTTTGGCGCCCACAGGTCATCAGGATGCGCATGCTGAGCTGATCGCGATGCTAGAGGCGATGCAGGCAGGCGATGCCGATGCGCTGTGCCGTTTCGTGGCGCGTGTGCATTATCTACAGGCTGAGCTGGCGAAGATGGGCATCGACAGCGGTGTGGCAGATGATGAGTGCGCAGATTTTCAAGCATTTGCCAAATCCTTAAATGCCAAGCATCTGTCATTGGTCTTTGCTGAAGAGCATCCCAATAATATCGCTTCGGCCTTTGCGCATGTATTGATGCGCGCTGATGACGATCAAAGGCAAGATGCGCAGGCGATGGCGATCAATTACACCGTGCAGTCTGACAGTCACGATCCGATGATCCGCTCGACGCTCAAATCCTTGGTTGGCGGCTATCCTGGGGTGATGGAGATCATGCCATTTTCCAACAAGGCTGAAGATTATCTGGTAAAAGATGAGCGAGATCTGTGGCAGTTTGAGCTGGATTTGACCAGCGAGGAAGTGGCGCAGATCATCCGTCATATCTGGGAGGTCAAGGATATGGCGCGGCCGTACTTTTTTACTCATGATAATTGTGCCACCGAGATCGTGCGTCTGATCGATGTGGTGCGACCACAGGCCAGTCTGCGCGCGCATGTCGGCAAAATCGTCATTCCTTCGCGTATCGCATCGATTTTGGCAGATCAAGGTTTTGTGCGCAGCCAAAAGTTCATCCCATCCAACGCCACCATCCGCCAAGCCGCCTTAAATCACGGCCAAGTGGTGGATCCTGATAGCATCTTGCCCAGTCGCAACAATCCCATCCATGCCACACCTGTGCATCGCATCGGACTAGGGGCGGGGATGGATGATCGGCACGATGACCGCGCGGTGTATGGCGTGCAGATCAATGCCGCTTATCAAGATCTGCTGGATAATCCCAATGGCGTGCGCCAGCTGCTCGATGTCAGACTGCTGTCGTTGGATGTCATCAAAGATGCAGAGAAAGCAAAAATCAATGAGCTGACCATCTTTGCCACACGCAGCCTAAACCCTGCCAACACCGCCAAAAATAACGCCACCGATCCCACAGGCATCGGCAAAGCCACCGGCATGCGACTGGGCTTTATCCAAAGTTTTGATGCCTCAAGCACTACCAATGAAGATCATCTGGTGATGGATCTGGGCATCCAAAAAGGCAAATCTTGGGCGCTGGGTCAGGCAAGAGCGGGCAGTGGTGAGATCGCGGACACGGTATGCTATGCGCTGGCTGATGGCGGCGTGCAAGTTGGCCGCATCAATCAAGGCTATCGACTTGGGCTGGGTGCGGTGGCAGGCTGCGTGCATTATGCCACGCCAAGGCTGCGCGCGATGGCGGAGGTATCGCTGCCTTATTATTATCATCCTGATCGTACCGATGGTGTGCGTTCAGGCTATCTGCAGCCATCTGTGCGCGTCGGTATGCAAGCAGACATCGACCGTGTGCATGCACTGCGCTTGACGGCCAAGCACGAAAAATTATACGACAGTGATAACACTCAAGCCATGCTGTCACTACAGCGCTATTTTTGATCCAAAAATCACAGACATAAGGAAAATCCAATGGCACATTATCTAATCATCGGTCAAGGACGCATCGGCAAGCCACTGGCCAAACAGCTAGCCATCACAGGGGTCGATCAAGGCGACACTGTCACGACCGTCGCCAGAAGTCATCATGACTATGATGAGGATCATATCCGATTTTTACAAAAAGACGCCAGAAGTCTGACGGCTGACGATGTGGCAGGTGTGACGCATATTGCCATCATCGTGACGCCTCGATCACCAACAGGTGCGCGCGCGACCGCGAAGGATTATCAAGACAGCTATCTGGCGGTCTGTGAGCATCTGTCACAGCTGGCAGATAGCTTTGATGCGTGGCATCAACATCTTCAGCAGGTATTATTCGTGTCATCGACGGCTGTTTATGGCGAGAATGATGGTGAGTGGATCGATGAGCATACGCCTGCTGTGCCATCAAGCCCAACTGCCCAAGTGCTCAGGCAAGCCGAAACCGTACTGCAAACGACTTTTGGTGACAAAGCAGTCATCGTGCGACCAAGCGGCATCTATCATCTGGACAGCACGTGGCTGATCGATCAGGCAGCTGATGCACATCAGTCAGGCGTGCCAAGCCATCATTATACCAATCGCATTATGGATAGCGATCTGGTGACGGTGCTGGTACAGATTATGCTGCTATCATCCCCAAAGCCCATCTATCTGGCCACAGACAGCATGCCTGCCACAAGCCTTGAGGTGCTAAGCTTTATCGCCAAACAGATGTGCTACCCACCGCCCAAGTCCATTCAGACCCACCCAAGCGGCAAGCGACTCTGTGGCAACATCGATCCTGCGTGGCTAAAGTTTGCCGATTATCAAGCAGGCTATCTGGCAGTGATGGCAAAATACCGCGCCAAGCATGGGATGATGACTGATGGCTAGGGCGGATGATTTTAAGGCTTATGAAAAAATCGTTGAAATCATTGATGCTATGGATGCTGATGATTTTACATTAATCATGCCAGATGAGTTTGAAGGGCTTGATTTTAATCAGATTAAAGCATTTCAAAGATTTAAATTTCGAGCCAAGAATTCAAATCTTTGGGAGTTTGAACATCCTTTAAAAGAGTATTCATTTGAGCTTGGAATGTATTATAGCGATTGTTTTTATCATAATGTCGTGCCCGATGACAAGCTATGCCAGCTACTTAAATTACTGTTGGTGGATTTGAGCCTAACCAATTTTGTTGCATTATTTCCTTGTTATAAGCATTATTTTGATGATAAGGATTATCAAGGTGTTGCAGAGTCTTTATTTCAGCTGATACGAGAAAAGAAAGATGACCATCTTGTTTGTGACACGATTAGATTTTTTATTTGTAAAACACTTGTTAATGAATGCTTGATCAAATGGCAGGATGTTCCAAAAGATGTGGAATGTATTATTGATAATATAGAATATAAAGAAGTAACTGCTGAAGAGATTGAAGCGTGGGGTGTTGTATTTACCGATGAATAATCAACTGCTTATCCAAATAACTAAGTTTTATTTGGATAAGACCAAAGCCATCTTAATCTATAAGATGGCTTTATCTTTGGAGTGATCAATTAAAATGCTTGTCAAATAGTCGCTTGGCGTTATCAGATAAGATGGCTTGCTGTACCGATGGCGCAAGATTGCTGCGCGTAATGTAGTCGCAGGCGCGCGTGTATTTGTCAAATTGAAAATAAGGAAAATCCGACCCCATCATCATGTGCTCACTACCAAAGGTCTGACAGCTGCACTGCAATGCCTGCGGATGAAAATTGGCGGTATCAAACCAAAACTGCGACAAGCTTTGCCATGGACTGTGGTCAAACGCCTGCCAGTCATTGTAGTTATCCTCGATGCGCTGCATCACAAACGGCAAAAACCCGCCCAAATGCGCCACATGAAATTGGATGTTGCCAAACTTTTGGGGGATGTTCGCCTTTAAGAGCTGCAAGACCGCCACCGTATCTTCGATTGGCGCGCCCACCACCCAATGCAGATCAAAGTCATTGACCATCGGTGACGCTGCACCACAGCCTGTGGGATGAATGTAAATCACCGCACCCATCTCATCCATCGCTTGATAAAATGGCAACAACTTGGGATCGGCGATGGACAGCTCGTTTTTGATGAGTGTGTTGATGGCGATGCCCATAAAACCCAGCTCATCGATGCAGCGGCGCGCCTCAATGATGGCTTCATCCACATAAGGCAGCGGCACTGCACCATATGCCAAGAAGCGATCGGGGTATTGCTTGATGACATCGGCATACAGATCGTTGATTTGGCGCGCCATTGCGGCAGCTTGATCAGCGCTGCCCCATGACGGGCTTTGTGGTGTGGCGGACAGCACTTGATACTGCACGCCTGCTTGATCCATCATTTTGATGCGTGCTGACAGATCGCGACTATCCACCATGGCATGATCAACGCGTGCATCGGCAGTGGCATCGCTTGCGCCTGCTTGTTGCATCAGTGATTTTAATTGATCCAAATACTCCGTGTCGATATGGCCATCGGTGGGGCGTGTGGCGGTGTGAGTGTCAGAATGCGTGTTCATGATCTCTCCATGTGTTATTGGTGATTGTTGTGGATAATCGATACATCCGTGAATGTGGTTATTAGTATAACGCTATTATAACTGCTGCGCTGGTGTGTTTTGTTGCGCGATCGAGTGTTTTTGTCAATTTTTATCACGCGTTTTATCCTGCTTTTTGTGATCTGATGAGTGATGTGAATTAAAAAAATGGCCTGCACGAGACAAGCCATTTTAGGTTAATCGGTATTACCAATAGCCCAGCACTTTCCACCAAGCGCCGCCAATGATTAAAAATACCAAAATATTCACCACGCTCATCACAAAGCCAGCTTTCCACCATTCGCCCAAAGTGGTATAGCCCGAGCCGTAGATGACAGGTGAGGTGCCTGTGGCATAGTGCGTCAAGGTCATCATCAAGCTGGATGCAGCCGCCATCGATAGTGCAAAGAACATCGGTGGTGCGCCCAGTGCAATGCCTGCGGTCAAAAACGCCCCAAACATCGCGGTGATGTGCGCTGTGGTACTGGCGAACATATAATGCGCGTACATATAAGCCACTAGCAGCAATAAACCTGCCGTCATACCATTTAGGCCAAGACCACTGATGCCAACCTCAAGGCTTTGACTAAACCATGCGATCAGACCCAGTTTATTCAAAAAAGTCGCCAACATGATGAGTGCTGAGAACCACACGATGGTATCCCAAGCGCTTTTTTCATTGATGACATCCTCCCAAGTCAGCACGCCTGTCAGTAGCAGCAGGCTAAGACCCAAAAAGGCGGTGGCAGTGGCATCGATGCTAAAACCAAATAAGAAATTTGGCACGCCAGCCCAACACAGCAGCAAGATCCCAAAGATAAAGAACATGATGATCTCATCGCGGCTCATTTTGCCCATTTTGACGAGTTCATCTTTGGCAAATTGCACGGCATTTGGGGTGTTTTTGATTTTTGGGGGGTACAAAAAATACAACACGATCGGCATTAAGATAAACGCTACAAGTCCTGGCACTAGCATGGCGATCGCCCACTGGCTCCAGCTTAAGCGAAATTCACTGCCCAGACTTTCGGCGATCAGATTGACCACCAATGGGTTTGGCGCTGTGGCGGTGATGAACATCGCTGAGCTGATCGGATTGCTGTGATAATTGACCAAAGACAGATATTTACCCATCAAGCCCTCGGTGTTTTTGTCGGGCGTTGAGTCATAGCTGTCAGCGATCGAACGCATGATCGGGTGCATGATGGCACCACCACGAGCGGTGTTACTTGGGGTGACAGGTGCCAAGATCAGCTCGGACAAGGCTAAGCTGTAGCCGATGCCGATGGTTTTTTTGCCCCAGACGGCGATGAACAGATAGCCGATGCGACGACCCAGACCAGTCTTGAGCAGACCGCGTGAGATCATGATGGAGATACCGATCAGCCAGATCAGCGAACTTGAGAAATTCGACAGCGCATCTTCCATCGCTTGCTTGGCATTGCCATCTTCGGTGGTGATGCCAGTGATCGCCACGAGCATGATGGCGATGATAGAGATCGCACCGATGGGCATGGCTTTGCCGATGATGGCAGCGATGACGCCGACAAACAGTGCCAACAAGCTCCATGCTTGATCGGTCACGCCATCAGGTGTCGGAATGAAATAGGTGATGGCAGCCAAAGCCAGAGCAATGGCCATTGGAATGGGCTTAAAGCCGATTTTGGGATTGTTCATGATACACCCATTTTTATAACTAAAAAGCAAAAAAGGACACCGCAACCGATGTCCCTATGGATTAAAAATGATGTTATTGTGATCGTGACTGTATTATACGCCAAATAAATTCATAAAAAAAGTAAGGATTTAAAATCATCCAGCAAAAAGTATTTTTATGAAAAATACCAACCAATTTAGTCTGAAAATTTCAGCAGAAAAATCCCCCACAAATCCCCCAAAACTTGTTAAAATAGTACTATTTTTTATGTATAAATTTGAGAGCTGATTATGACCAATAACACCATCCAAACCGCACTAGATCGCTTATCTTCCGCCTATAATCCTGCCGAGATTGAAGCAGGGATGTATCAAGGTTGGGAGAATGCAGGTTATTTTAAGCCTGATTATAGCAAGTCAAAAGCCTTCTCTATCGCCTTGCCACCACCGAATGTCACAGGCTCACTGCATATGGGGCATGGCTTTAATAATGCCATCATGGATACGCTGACTCGCTATCATCGTATGATGGGCTATAACACGCTATGGCAAGCAGGCACTGACCATGCAGGTATTGCGACGCAGATGGTTGTTGAGCGTCAGCTTGGCCTACAGGGCATCAAACGCCACGATCTGGGCCGTGAAAAATTCCTAGACAAAGTGTGGGAGTGGAAAAGCGAATCGGGTGGTAACATCACTCGCCAAATCCGTCGCCTAGGCTCATCGGTGGACTGGAGCCGTGAGCGATTTACGATGGATGAAGGTCTATCAAAAGCTGTCCAAGATGTATTTGTCAAGCTGTATGATGACGGGCTGATTTATCGTGGTAAGCGTCTGGTGAACTGGGATATCAAACTTGAGACAGCGTTGTCTGATCTTGAAGTTGAAAACCATGACGAGCAAGGCTCATTGTGGCACTTTAAATATTTCTTTGAAAATCAATCTCTTACCACCAAAGATGGTCAAAATTATCTCGTCGTAGCGACCACGCGCCCTGAGACTTTGCTTGGTGATACAGCGGTGGCGGTACATCCTGAAGATGAACGCTATGCACACTTGATCGGACAAAATATCGTCCTGCCGATTACCGGCCGTATCGTACCGATCGTGGCGGATACTTATGTCGAAAAAGACTTTGGTACAGGCTGTGTCAAGATTACTCCTGCACATGATTTTAATGACTATGAAGTCGGCAAACGCCACAATCTACCACTGATCAACATCTTTGACAAAAACGCCAATATCCTAGCAGATATGCAGGTGTATGAGAGCCTAACTCAGCGTGAGCCAACGCTAGAAGCGACACCATCTGACTATGCAGGTCTGGCTCGTTTTGATGCTCGCAAAAAACTGGTGGCAGATGCCGAAGCTCAAGGCTGGCTTGAAAAAATCGAACCGCACGCACTCAAAGCACCACGAGGCGATCGCAGTGGCGAGATTGTTGAGCCGTATTTGACCGACCAATGGTATGTTGCCATCGATGCGCTAGCCAAGCCTGCCATCGAAGCGGTCGAAGATGGTCGCATTGAGTTTGTGCCTGCACAGTACAAGAATATGTACATGGCGTGGATGCGTGATATCCAAGACTGGTGCATCAGCCGTCAGCTGTGGTGGGGTCATCGCATCCCTGCGTGGTATGACGACAAGGGTGGTATTTATGTGGCACATGATGAAGCTGAAGTACGCAGTAAGTACAATCTGTCTGCCGATGTTGCCTTGCGTCAAGATGAAGATGTGCTAGATACTTGGTTTAGCTCAGGTCTATGGACATTTAGCACGCTGGATTGGGGTAATGATGCCGATGACGGCAAGGCGCTGGCGACTTTCCATCCGACCAGTGTGCTGGTGACTGGCTTTGATATCATCTTCTTCTGGGTGGCTCGTATGATTATGCTGACCATGCATTTTGTCAAAAATGCTGATGGCACGCCACAAGTACCGTTCAAGACTGTCTATGTGCATGGTCTCGTGCGTGATGGACAAGGTCAAAAGATGAGTAAGTCAAAGGGTAATGTGCTTGATCCGATTGATCTGATCGATGGTATTGATCTAGAAAGCCTAGTGGCCAAGCGCACCACGGGGCTGATGAATCCAAAAGATGCTGCCAAAATCGAAAAAGCGACCCGCAAAGAGTTCGCTGATGGTATCGAAGCATTTGGTACTGATGCACTGCGTTTTACTTTCACAAGCCTTGCTAGCACTGGCCGTGATATTAACTTTGATATCAAGCGTATCGAGGGCAATCGCAACTTCTGTAATAAGATCTGGAACGCCACTCGCTTTGTACTGATGAACTGCGTGGACAAAGCAGGCAATGAGCTACCAATTGATAAAGCTGCCAACAAACAGCTGTGGGAGCTGCCTGAAAAATGGATCATGAGCCGCCTAAACTCAACCATCGAAAGCATCCATGAGGCGATGGCAACTTATCGTTTTGACTTGATGAGCCAAGCGATTTATGAGTTTATTTGGAATGAGTATTGTGACTGGTATGTCGAGCTTGCCAAATCAGCACTCAATGACGACAGTGTCAGCGATGATCGAAAAGCACAGATTCGCTATGTGCTGATTCATGTGCTTGAGGTTGCGATGCGATTTAGCCATCCAATCATGCCGTACTTGACTGAGAGCCTATGGCAGACGGTTGCGCCACTGATTGACCGTAAGACGACTGACAGCATCGTCATCGCCGATTTCCCTGCAGTCAATGCTGATGACATCAGTAGCGAGACTGAGCAGGATATGGCATGGCTACAGGCGCTCATCGGTGCGGTGCGTAACATCCGTGGTGAGATGAAGCTGGGTAATGCTGTGCGTCTGCCTGTACTACTACAAGGCGTGAATGACGCTGAGCAAGCATCGCTAAGCCGTATCGCCAATCAGTTCAAGGCATTGGCAAAAGTTGAGACGCTGACCATTGTCGCTGACAGTGATGAAGTGCCGCTATCATCATCGAGTATGGTGGGGCAGGTCAAGGTGCTGGTACCGATGAAAGGACTCATCGACCCGACAGCGGAGCTAAACCGCCTAGCCAAAGTATCTGAGAAGCTACAAGCACAAGCCGACGGTATCGCTCTTAAGCTATCAAACGAAGGCTTTGTCGCCAAAGCACCTGAAGCGGTGGTCGCCGCCGAAAAAGCTAAGCTAGATGAGTTAAACACTCAGCTTGCCGAGATTGCCAAGCAGGTGGAGCAGTTGAAGGGGCTTTGATGAAAAATCAATCAAGCAGGGTGGGTGGATGCCCGCCCTGTTTGTTACATAAACAAATAAATGGTGCAGCAATGAGTAAAAAGATTCAATCTATTGAACCGAATATTGCAGATTTAGCAAACGGTTGGCTTAGAAAACACAAATTAGATTACAAATTAGAGCAAGAATTTCTCAATGAAGAGATAGATAAGGCTTTAAGGGATTATTTCTCCAAGAATGGTGGTGCAGGTGCAAATCGTCCCGATGCCAAATTGCTACTACAAGCGTCCAATACCGAATTTTACCCGATTTTGATTGAGTATAAAGGCTATGCCGATAAGTTGGTCAAATTAGATACCGAAGGTAATGTAGATAATCGCACCGCGAAAAACGAACCGAATTTCAAACACATCAACGGCTATGCGGTGAATGGCGCTGTGCATTATGCCAATGCCTTGCTGCATCACACCAGCTACACTGATATTATCGCTATTGGTATGACGGGCGAAAAAGACGATAAAGGTAATATTCGTCATCAAATTGGGGTTTATTATGTGTCTAAATCCAATCTTGGTGTGGGGCAAAAAGTTGGCGAATTTAGCGATTTATCTTTCCTTGCCAAAGAAAATTTTGATGATTTTATCGCACAGGTTCAGCAGCTCACGCTTTCGCCCGAAGAATTAGAAAAACTTAAAGAAAAGCGCGAAAAAGAGATCGACACCAGCCTAACCAAACTCAACAATGACATTTACCAAAACGAAAAAGGCTTGGGTGAAAATGACCGCGTGTATTTAGTGGCAGCGGCTATTATCGCCACCATCGGCGTGGCAGGTAAAGTCAAACCTTTGGAAAAAGAGGATTTAAAATCTTCTGAAGAAGATGGCAACCGAGATGGCGATATTATTATTCGTAAAATAAACGCGTTTTTTAATGAAAAACAATTACCACAAGATAAAAAAGATTTAATCATCCGCACTTTGTCTAATACACTTTTAACCGATAACATCAATAAACCGCAAAATGGCGAAAGTCAGCTTAAGCGTGTATTTACCAAAATTGTTGATGACTTGGGTATTTATTACAAAATCGGTTTAACGACCGATTTTACAGGCAAGCTGTTTAATGAAATGTATTCTTGGCTTGGTTTTACTCAAGACAAACTCAACGATGTGGTTTTAACGCCGTCTTATGTGGCGACTTTGCTGGTTAGATTGGCTCGAGTGAATAAAGACAGCTATGTTTGGGACTTTGCTACAGGTTCGGCTGGGCTCTTGGTGGCTGCGATGAACGAAATGCTCAAAGATGCTAAAGCGGCTATTCATTCGCCCGAAGAATTGCGTCAAAAAGAAGTGCATATTAAAGCCAAGCAGTTGTTAGGCTTGGAGTTACTCTCTAGCGTATATATGCTGGCTATTTTGAATATGATTATGATGGGTGATGGTAGCTCAAACATCATCAACAAGAACTCACTGACCGATTTTGATGGTAAATATGGCTTTGGTAATACTGATGACCAATTCCCTGCCGATGCGTTCATTCTCAATCCACCTTATTCAGCGACGGGCAATGGAATGAACTTTGTAGAAACCGCCTTAAATATGATGAACAAAGGCTATGCGGCGATTATCATTCAAAATTCGGCAGGCAGTGGTAAGGCAAAAGAAATCAACCAACGCATTTTGCAAAAACACACCTTAATTGCCAGCATTAAAATGCCGATTGATTTATTTATCGGCAAATCCAGCGTACAGACCAATATTTATGTGTTTAAAGTGGGTGAAAAACATCACGCCGATGAAATGGTAAAATTCATTGATTTTAGCAACGATGGTTATACCCGAACCAACCGCAAAAAAGCCAGCAACAACCTAAAAGATACGGATAATGCCCGTGGACGCTATGAAGAAGTGGTCAATTTGGTGCGTTTTGGCAAGTCTAAATTGAAGTTGTTTAGCGAAAAAGAGTATTTTGAAAATACCATAGACCCAAAAAACGGTGCAGACTGGAACCAAACCGCACCGATAGATACCAAACCAACGCTTGATGACTTTAAAAAGACCGTGAGCGACTATTTGGCGTGGGAAGTGGCAAATATCCTGAAAAAACAAGACTCAACCGACGAACATTTGGGAAAATAGAAGCCCATTTAACGCAAGAATTGCAACAGGTTAAATGGGCGGAATTTGAGTTGCAGGAGTTGTTTGAAAAAATAAAAGTAAAAAAACTCAACTATAAAACTAATGATTTACCAGATAAACCAGAAGGAGATTTTAATTTACCAGCTCTAACTGCAGGTATTCAAAATCAAGGGTTGAATAATTATGTGCCTAGAGATAATGCGACTATTTTAAAAAATGTTATTTCTATTTCAGCTAATGGTGCAAATACGGGCGCAACCTTTTATCAAAATAAAGAATTTACGGTTTTACAAGATGCTTACGCTATTAAATGGATATACACTGATGATATTTTGACAGATAATCAGTACATTTTCTTGACAGCAAGCATTTTAAAAGCAATTTATGGTAACTATGAATGGACGAACAAAGCTGGCTGGGAAAAAATTAAAGGAAATAAAATTCCTCTTCCCATAAAACCCAATACCAATTTGGATAAACTTGCCCAGATTGACTTTGATTTTATGGAAAATTTCATCTCGCAGCTCGAGGCGTTCCGCCTCTCGCAGCTCGAGGCGTTCCGCCTCTCGCAGCTCGAGGCGTATTTATTGGTTACAGGTTTAAAAGACTATACGCTTACCGCTGCTGAACAACAGGCTCTTGCCGATTTTGAAAATGGTAAAGTGGGTTGGGGGGAGTATTGTTTTGCTGATATTTTCAATAAGATACAACAAGGCAGAAGATTGAAAAAAGACGATCAAGTTGCAGGTGATATTCCATTTGTGATGGCAGGTATTACTAATACTGGCGTGGTAAATTATATTTCAAATCCTGTGGCAAGTTTTCCTAAAAATTCTATAACCATTGATATTTTTGGTAATGCTTTTTATAGAAGTTATGCATTCGGTGCAGGAGATGATACGGGTGTTTATTGGAATGATAAAAAAGAACTTTCCAAAGAAATGATGTTGTTTTTGACAAAATCAGCAGAAAAGGCATTAGAGGGAAAATTTTCTTATGGTAAGAAATTGAGAAGTTCGAAAAGTCTAAATTTTAAAATGCAACTTCCAACCTCTAATCAACAACCCGATTACAGCTTTATGCAAACCCTCATTTCCGCCGTGCAAAAGCTGGTGATAAAAGATGTGGTGCTGTATGCCGATAGAAAGATAGCGGCAACACGGCAGGTGATAGAGGGAGATTAACCCAAAATCTCGCCAACCATCCCAAACACCATACTATGCCCTTGTACGATCACATCGATATCAGGGGCATAGCCACCACCCATGGTGACGACTGTCGGTAGCTTGTTGGTGTGCAATGTGTCGATGACATACTTTTCTCTTTTGATCAGTCCGTCCATAGTGAGGTTGATTCGCCCAAGTCGGTCATCAGCCAGCACATCCACGCCCGCTTGATAAAAGACAAAATCAGGACAAAATTCATCCAGCAACCTTGGTAGATGATAGTTTAATAATGCTAAATATTCATCATCACCTGTACCATCAGCCAGAGCGATGTCTAGGTCGGATTTTGGCTTGTGATAGGGATAATTTTTCTCGCCATGCATACTAAAGACAAAGACATCAGGATTATCCGCCATGATGGCTGCATTGCCATTGCCTTGATGGACATCCAAGTCTAGGATTAGGATGCGCTTGGCAAGTCCATCTCTCAGTAGGACATTGCTCGCCACACAGACATCATTGAGGATACAAAATCCTTCTCCGCTATCAGCAAAGGCATGGTGTGTGCCGCCAGAGGTGGATAGAGCAAAGCCGTCTGTCAGCGCATATTTGGCGCAGGCGATGGTTGCACCGACGACATAGCGTTCACGGTCGATGAGTGCTTGGCTCATGGGCAGACCAATTTTACGGCATTCTTTGGCAGGTAGTGTTAGTGTGTCTAGGGCGTGCCAATAGTCAGGCGTATGCGTGGTCAAAATCTCATCTATTGTTGCCATCGGTGGCTCAAAAAACTGACTGGGTGTCGCGATGCCATCTGCGATCAGTTTGATGGGTAGTTGCTCATACTTTGCCATCGGGAAGCGATGACCTTCGGGCACAGCATGACAAAAGATGGGTGAATGGGCGATTTTAAACATGGGTGAGAGTTTTTATAATTTAGAATAACTTATTGATACTGCTGTGTCGGCTCAAAGAATGACCCAGATGGCGACTGATCCTGCTCATCATCAGGACTGTGATGCAGATTGAGATAATCAAGCACAATCGGGCTGGGCTCTTGTTCGCTCATCACATCCCGATACAGTTTTTGGGCAAGTTCGGTGAGACTGGCGACACCTTGTAAATAACAGTCGAGCGCATGATCAGTGATGGTGGTAAATTCTGCATCAAAGCTTGCTTTGGCGCGCACTTCACCATCGGTGGGGTCTAGCTCAAGATTACCAAACGGAATACCAAGATTTGCCATCGCAAGTGACATCATCATCGGTGCATAGTGGGTCACTGGCACAACATCGGTCAATACGCCAAACACCGAGACCAGATGCGTGCGTTCATTAATCCGAAACACGCAGGTCCAATCTTCATCACCATCCCCAAAAGGCACAATCAGATAATGCACCTGAGCAACACCGCTTGGCATCATACCATAGGCATCTGATGGACGGTGCTCGTACTGCCAGTCGTGTGAGTCCAGCCAATTGGCGATCGCAGATGTGATGGGCAGATGCTCAAGCGTGTCGCAGCTTGGCTTGACATTCGCCATTGGGTTGTCTGTATCTGCCAGTGTCTGCGTGCTGATTGGTTTGGCCGTATCGTCCTGTGGTGTATCTATATTAAGTAGCTGTTTTAGTTTTTTTAATAATTTCATCGTCATCATCATACTGTGTTTTGGATGCCTAGCATACCAAAATTTACGCCAAAGTGCCAATCAAACCGCCATCCACATCTTATTCATGAGTGGATTTGCCAAAATTTTTGCAAAATCTGTGCTGATGATGCGGATTTTTCAGCTTTTATGGTGGTTTTTTGGTATGATAGTAGGATAAATTTTGTGGTGATTTTCATGACTATTGCGACTTTATCATCAGCGACTTTATCATCGTCAAATCAAGCCCATCCCAATCCGCAAAACTTAAGCGAACCTATTTTATCCTTGATGCAAGTAGATGTACAGCGGGGAGATTTTTTGCTGTGCCAAGGGGTGGATCTGCAGCTTTTTGCAGGGGATATTTGCCATCTGATCGGCGAAAATGGTTTGGGTAAGACGACCTTGATGTCACAGATTGCGGGCTTATTGCCGATGATGACAGGATCTGCGACCATCAATGGCGCGTGCGTATATGTGTCGCATCAGCTTGGGATTAGTCCTGCCTTGACCGTGGGACAAAATCTGCGGTTTTTGTTATCGCTCTACGGTGTAGAGGCGGATGATAAGGTGCTTGAAGGCGCACTTGAGCAAGTGGGCTTGCAGGGCTTGGCGGGTGTCTCAAGCGTACAGCTATCAGCAGGACAGATGCGTCGTGTGGGCTTGGCTCGGCTGTTTGTGCTGGATGCGTCGGATGCACCGTTTTGGCTGCTTGATGAGCCATTGACAGCACTGGATGTGGCGATGGTTGCACGGCTTGAGGCTCGTATCGGGCAGTTTGCTCGTGATGGTGGTGCGGTACTGATGACCAGTCATCAGGCGACACAGGCGACCAACTGCACTTTGGATTTGGCGGAGTTTGCGGTATGATGAATCAAGCGTTTTTGACCATGCTACGCCGTGAATGGCAAATCAAACGCCAAGGGGCGGTGCAGTGGCTATTTCCATTGGTGCTATTTTTGCTGATCATTACCTTGTTTCCGCTTGCCATCGGCAGTGAGCCAAATCTGCTACTTCGCCTTGCACCGTCGGCGGTGTGGATTGCGACATTGCTGGCTTTGGTGATTGGGGTGGATGATTTGTTCCGTGGTGAGTTTGACAATGGTACGCTTGCCCAGATGGTTGTCGCCAAAGCACCGCTATCGGTATGGGTGCTGGCACGGCTGATGGTGCATTGGCTGTTTAGTGCAGGCGTGGTGGCGATATTGTCACTTCTGGTGATTGTGCTGTTTGGCATGGCAACCGGCGATGCACTGGTACTTGCCTTATCCATCATTGTTGGTTCGCCATTGTTGCTTGCGTTGTCGGCGATTGCCAGTAGCTTGACCTTGACACTCAAAAATGGTGCAGTGCTAGTACCGCTGATTGCACTGCCGATGCAGCTACCTGTGCTGATTTTTGCCACAGGTGCGGTGGATCTGCACGCCACAGGGCTCAATGGTTTGCCGACACTGGCACTGATGGCAGCAGGCAGTATCATTGCCATCTTGGTGACACCGTGGGTGGTGGCAAGCGTGCTTAAGATGGCATGGTCGGATTGATGGCTGAATTTGATGGCGGGTGAAGTGCCATATGGCAAGATATCTGAGCAAAAGACTTGCCAAGTGACCAATCTATCAATCCATGCATCTTTTACACCCAAAACTCGCCTTTGGCCACTTGCACCACACGCCCACCGACAAAAATCGTCTGCTCGCCATCGACTTTGAGCGTTAGGCGGTTGGGTCGCCCCATGTCATCACCTTGATGGATGATTTTGGCGATAGGGTATTGATTTTGAAAAATAAAATATGCGCCCAAATTGGCACACGCTGAGCCTGTACCACTATCTTCGACCATCATCCGATTCTGCTCAAAGAACATCCGAGAATGGATGATGTCACCATCACCGAACCAAAAATACACTGACGGCTCATCGGTGGTCTTAAATGGATTATTCGCATTCAATTCACGCAAGCTTGTCATGTCAAGTTGCAGATTTTGTAGTGCTTGACGATTGGATAATTCAATCAAAAACTGCTGTGTACCACTATTGATAAAATAACCACAATCGGCAATATCATCTGCATGAATGCCGCTGGCCCTAGCGATAGCGTCTTTTGAAGCACTGCTTTGCTTGACATGATGGCCTTTGATTTTTATTTCAACACGGTCATCTTGACTAAAGACTTCAACAGGTTTTGCCAAGGTATTTAAGACAAAATGATTTGGTAAATCAGTCTGTTGTCTTAGAATAAACGCACTGCCAAGTGTCGGATGACCTGCCAGTGGCAATTCATAGTTGGGCGTAAAAATGCGTAAATCGGCCACTGCTGACACACCATGCTGATCTGATGGTGGGAAAATAAACACCGTCTCGGATAGGTTGAACTGCTTGGCGATGGCTTGCATTTGCTCGTCATCAAGCCCATCAGCATGGGCAAAGACTGCCAAAGGGTTGCCGCCAAAATGACTTTCGGCAAAGACATTGACCAGATAAAATGGATAAGTTTTCATGAATAAACTTCAATTATTAAAGGCTAATTGCCATCATGCACCCAAGCGATGACAGTCAAAAATCGGCATCGCTTGGCGGATTTTGGCTTGCTTGACAGAGTCAAATTCACCATACACCACAGTATAGCCATCAGTGCCGATGTCGGTTGTGTCACTATCTGCCACGACTTTGCCACTGGCATCTACCATCATTGAATGCCCCCAAGTCTCACGGGTGCTAGAGCCAATTTGATGACTGCCACCTTGGGCTGAGCCAATGATCATGCACTGAGAATCCAAGGCACGAGCCTGTAGCAGCAGTTGCCAATGTGCCTTGCCTGTCTGATAAGTAAATGCCGCAGGGACGGTGATGATATCCGCACCCATTTGGCGAAGTCGCTGAGATAGAGCAGGAAACCTGACATCAAAGCAGATCATCATGCCGATACCGACATGAACACCATCGATCATGCAGTCGGCGACGATGAGTCTGTCACCAGCTTCAAAGGTCTTGCCTTCATCATAGCTGCCCGTGGCGTCATCGACGGTCGCACGAAACAGATGAATCTTGTCATAGCGTGCCTTGATGGTGCCTGCATCATCGATGAGTAGGCTGACCTGTCGCACCTTATCATGGGCGACGGCTGTGCCATTAGGTCTGGTGGGGCAGGGTAGTGTACCTGCTAGGATATGTACGCCATGAGTTTTTGCAAGTGATTGATAAATTTCACAAATTTCATCAAACCTATCAGCAAGCTGGCTTTGCCGACCCATGACGCAGGCATTCTCAGGCAGTACGATGAGCCGAGCGCCCTGAGCGGCGGCATCGGCGATGGCAGTGCTGATGATGCGTAAATTGGCATCAATATCCGTTTGGCTATTGAGCTGAATGCTTGCGATGGTGATGGTGGTCATGGATCGTCCTTGTGGATGATAGAATGTGAAAAATACCTTGCAAAACCGCCGATGATATGCGATAGTACAAGCATACCCAGTGATTGTCATTTTTACTAACAGGCTATGATGATCATTGGGTATTTTTATGGCTATTTTATCGTCTTAATCAGCCACCGCCTACCGCTTGCACGACTTCGATGCTCATACCATCAAGAAGCTCGGTATTTGCTAGGCGAGATTTTGGCACCAATCCCCCATCAACCTCAACAGCAAATCGACCTTGGGTTAGTCCCTGATCTGTCAATAGTTCAAGCACTGTGCTTGCACTCGTTTCAACCGCTTGTCCATTTAACATTAACTGTGTCATAAAAATATCCGTTTTGTTATTTGGTGAATTGATAAGAAACTATCGTTAATTAATTTTTAACAGTTTTGCGAGCAAAGGCAAGCAATAGCCAAGCGATGATAAACAGCGTGCCACCGATCGGTGTGATTGCACCTAGCCACTTGGGTGCGCCCAATGCCATCGCATATAGACTACCGCTAAAAATCAAAATACCGCCTTGCATGAGATATGCTGAGCGATCAGCACGGTATTGGCTGGCTGTGTGCAATACGCCAATGGCAAGCAATCCCAAGGCGTGCACGAATAAATATAGGGTAGCTGTCTGCCAAATGTCGATGGCATAGCTGTCGGCAATTTTTTTGAGTCCATGTGCGCCAAATGCACCCAGTCCTACGCCAATCGCCAAATTGATTGCTGCGATTTTTAGCCAGTTCATCATCATATCATCTGTGATTATCCACTCATGACTTGGCTATCTTGTCATAACTTGTCATCGGTGGATGGCGGTTATTATTTAGTCATTCTCCAAAATCATGCGATCAAGCGTAATGGCTTCTTTGATTTTATCCATCGCATTTTTTTCGATTTGGCGAACGCGTTCGGCGGAGATATTGTACACAGCCGCCAGCTCATGCAGGGTGGATTTTTGGTCGGCAAGCCATCTTTGGGTGATGATGTCTCGTGAGCGATCATCTAGGCTATCCATTGCATCTTTTAGGGCGTTGGTGGTGTTTTCTTCCCAGTCCGCTTCTTCGACCATATCGGCAGGGTCGGCAGCATCTTCCAAGAATAGCTGCGGTGCATAGCGACCATCTTCATCATCCGAATCTTGTGCTTCAAAAGAGGCATCGTAGCTGGTTAGCCGTGATTCCATCTCAAGCACTTGTTTGACGGTGACATTCAGATCATTGGCGATGGCTTCAGCTTCTTCGAGTGTCAGTTGATTGCTGGATTTTTTAAGACTTCTTAAATTAAAAAACAGCTTGCGATGCGCTTTGGTGGTGGCGACTTTGACGATACGCCAGTTTTTGATGACAAATTCATGAATCTCTGCTTTGATCCAATGCACTGCAAAGCTGACCAGTCGCACGCCTTTATTGGGATCAAATCGCTTGACGGCTTTCATCAGGCCAAGGTTGCCTTCTTGGATGAGATCGGCTTGAGATAACCCATAGCCTGAGTAGCTGCGTGCGATATGAATCACAAAGCGTAGATGGCTCATCACCAGTAGGCGCGCCGCTTCGACATCACCATCATTGTAGTAACGCTGGGCAAGTTCCTGCTCTTGCTCGGGGGTGAGAATCGGAATCTGATGCACAGTATTGATATAAGCACCGAGATTGACACCAGGCGCAGCAAGGTGAGTCGGCATCGTGGGGACTAAGTCACGCGTCGGTACTTCATGCTCTGATTTGTCGTGATCGATGATGGTGCGTGGCGAGGTCGGTGCGGCTTTGAAATCTTCGTCAAACTCGTCCAACTCTTCGATCTCATCAGGATCAAAGGCTTCAAAGCCGTCTAGCTCATCAATCAGCACATCTTCCATGTCATAGCTGTCATCATCGTTTGAATACTCATTGTAGTCATCATAGTGACCATCGTAATCATCTGGTGTGCGTTTTGGTGCCATATCATCCACTTATCATTATAAAATCTTGATCTTATTGTACGGCAAATTGTTGATTGTGGCTAGTGCCATCAAGCGAAATCTACCAAATTTTACGCTTGATAAAATTTATAGAAATGTTTTGGCTGCGATTAGTTCGATGAAGATTTGATGATCAAGAAATGATATAGCATGGCATCGTCTTGCTCACTTTGCCATGCATGGACGGTATGGTCATTTTTTTGGCAAAACGCCACCAAATCATGTTGAGAATTTTTGTCCGTGGCGATCAGATACAGTGCATGGCCATCAGCAACCAAGCGTAGTGTCAGCTTGGCTTTGAGTAGTGGCATCGGGCAGGGTAGATGGCGTGCATCAAAAAAATGACTCACCATCGCCATATCAAGACCATGTGTGGCAACAGCTTGTGTGAGTGCTTGCTCAAGTAGTGACTGTTCGGCGGTATCGACGCTGTCAAATAGGGTGTGTGACATGAATAAAATCACCAAATTACCAACAAAATTGGTCAAGATATGGGGTTGATGACAGTTTTTGCAAGTAAAAAATCCGCCCATTTCTGAGCGGATTTGGATGATTTGGATAATCACACCTCTGCATGCAAGCACGCCACCTGGTGAGACTCATTGCCAGCTAGGCTTGGCTTGGTTTGAGCACAAGCGTCGGTGGCTTTTGGGCAGCGAGTGCGGAACACACAGCCTGATGGTGGATTGATCGGGCTTGGTAGATCGCCTTCTAGTAGCTGTACTGACTTGCTCCGTTCAAGATCTGGATCAGGCAAAGGTACTGCTGACATCAGCGCTTGGGTGTATGGATGCGTTGGCTTGTCATAGACCGCTGCATCCGTTCCGACTTCGACAGCGTTACCCAGATACATCACCAGTACACGATCTGAGATGTGCTTGACGACAGATAGGTCATGAGCGATGAAAATCAGTGCCAAACCCATCTCTTCTTGGACTTCTTGAAGTAGGTTGATCACCTGTGCTTGAATCGAGACATCCAGTGCTGACACTGGCTCATCACAGATGATTAGCTTTGGGCGTAGGATCAAAGCGCGAGCGATGCCGATACGCTGACACTGACCGCCTGAGAACTCATGCGGATAGCGGTTGATGACATTGGGCAATAGACCGACTTTTTTCATGATCTCACGCACACGCTTGTCGATTTCTTCTTTGCCAAGCTCAGGGTGGTAAGTGCGTAGCGGCTCTGCGATGATGTCGCCGACGGTCATACGTGGGTTTAAGGATGCCAATGGATCTTGGAAAATCATCTGAATTTCTTGGCGTTTTTTCTTCCAGCCTTTTTCAGATAAGCCTACAAGCTCTTCACCATCAAATAGGATGCTGCCTGATTTGGCTTTGACCAAGCCAATGATGGTGCGAGCCAATGTCGATTTGCCACAGCCTGACTCACCAACGACACCCAAGGTTTCACCGGCTTTTAGATCAAATGACACACCGTTGACAGCTTTGAGTGTTGCAGGTTTTTGCCAAAAGAACGCACCTTTTTGATGGATATCAAAATGCGTTTGTACATCGCGAACTTGTAATAGTGGGGTACTCATGCATTATTCTCCTACAGGTAGATTTGGGTGCTTCCAGTGGCAGGCACGCTGACGCTCATTTGGTAAAAATTGTAGCTCAGGCGGTGTGCTGTGGCAGATATCCATGGCGTATTGGCAACGCTCAACGAATGGACAGCCGACTGGTAGGTTCAGTAGGTTTGGCGGATTGCCTGGAATGGTGGTGAGTCGCTCGCTGTCATTATCTAAGCGTGGTACGGCACCAAGCAGACCGATGGTGTATGGATGAGTTGGATTATAAAAAATCTCTTCGGTCTTGCCATATGCCATCGTACGACCAGCATACATCACAAGGATACGATCACAAGTCCCTGCGACGACACCTAGGTCATGGGTAATCATGATGATGGTGGTGTCAAAGTCACGCTTAAGATCGTTCAGCAGTGCCATGATCTGTGCTTGTACGGTGACATCCAGTGCGGTGGTTGGTTCATCGGCAATCAGCAGCTTGGGGCGACATAGCAGTGCCATGGCGATCATCACACGCTGACGCATACCACCCGAAAACTCGTGCGGATACATACCGATACGCTTGCGTGCTTCGGGGATCTTGACCGCATCAAGCATACGGATAGACTCTTCCCACGCTTGGGCCTTACTCATGCCTTTATGCAATACCAAGACTTCAGACAGCTGATCGCCCACTTTCATAAATGGGTTCAGACTGGTCATCGGATCTTGGAAGATGATGGCGATTTCGTTGGCACGAATTTTGTTGAGCTCATGCTCTGGTAGTCCGACCAGCTCTTTATCACGGAATTTGATTGAGCCTTCGGTGCGACCATTTTTGGCAAGCAAGCCTAGAATCGAAAAGGCGGTTTGGGATTTGCCTGAGCCTGATTCGCCGACGATGCCGAGCGTTTCACCTTGATTGAGTTTGAAATTAAGTCCATTGACGGCAGTGACCAAGCCATCTTCGGTGGCAAATTTGACTTTTAGGTCTGATACTTCTAATAAAGCCATGTAATTCTCCTAAGGCATGGCAAACCATACCTTGTTAATATCCTTAAATCTGTGTCATCGTTTTCTTAGCGGTCTTTTGGATCCAGTGCATCACGCAGGCCATCGCCTAAGAAGTTGAAACAAAACAGGGTGATGGTCAAGAAAATCGACGGTATGAGCAGCTGCCATGGCGATACTTGCATGGTTTGTGCACCTTCTTGTAGTAGCGCACCCCAGCTGGTCATCGGCTCTTGGACACCCAGACCTAGAAAGCTTAGGAATGATTCGAACATAATCATATTTGGGACAAGTAGTGATGCATAGACCACAACCACACCCAAGACATTCGGTACGATATGGCGAGTCACGATTTTCCAGCCCGAAACACCGCCGACATGTGCCGCTTCGATGAATTCTTTGTTTTTTAGGCTAAGCGTTTGACCACGCACAATACGCGCGATATCTAGCCATGACACTAGGCCAATGGCGACAAAGATAAAGATGATGTTACGGCCAAATAAAGTCACCAGCAAAATCACGAAGAACATGAATGGGAATGCGTTTAATACTTCAACAAAACGCATCATCAGCATATCAACTTTGCCACCCAGATAACCTGAAATCGCCCCATAGATAGTACCGAATAATACCGCGACAAAAGCACCAGCGATACCGACCATCAACGAGATACGACCACCGACAGCGGTACGCACGAGCAGGTCACGGCCTAGGTTATCCGTACCAAAATAGTGCTTGGTTTGCATTGATGGTGCTGATGCCATATTTGCCCAGTCGGTATCAGCATAGCCAAATGGTGCAAACATCGGTACAAATGTCACAAATAACGCAATGAGTAATAATACCAAGCCACTGACCAAGGCGGCTTTGTTGCGTGAAAAGCGGCGCCAAGCATCTTGCCACAGGCTACGACCTTTGATTTCTTTGGCTTGGGTCGCGGTTGGTGTGGTCGTTGCAATGTTAGACATAAACAATCCTTATAAAAATATCGCAATCACTTAGTATTTGATTTTTGGGTCGATGATGGCGTACAAAATGTCCACGATGGCATTGAATACAATGGTCAATACGCCAACCAAAATGGTCAAAGACAATACCAAACTATAATCACGGTTCAATGCACCATTGACAAATAGCTGACCAATCCCTGGTAAGCCAAAGATGGTTTCGATGATGATAGAGCCTGTGATGATGCCGACAAATGCAGGGCCGAGATATGAGATGATAGGTAGTGATGCAGGGCGTAGGGCGTGCTTGATGACGATGTGTCTCAGTGGCAGACCTTTGGCACGAGCCGTACGGATAAACTGAGAATTCATCGTCTCAATCATCGAGCCACGAGTGATACGCGCGATACTGGCGATATAACTCAATGACAGTGCCGTCACAGGCAGCACAAGGTTCATAAACGCGCCATCATTCCAGCCGCCAGCAGGGAACCATTTTAGGATCACCGCAAAAATCAAGACCATCAAAGGTGCTTTGACAAAGCTTGGAATTGCCACGCCTGCCATCGCTAAGGTCATCAAACCATAGTCAAAAACACTGTTTTGTTTCAAAGCTGCGATGATGCCCATTGTCACTCCGATGACCACAGCGATGATAAAGGCATAAACGCCAAGCTCAATCGATACAGGCAGCGCATCGGCCAGCAGTCCATTGATGGTGTGATCTTTGTATTTAAAAGATGGTCCAAAATCCCCTTGCAATAACTGCTTAAGATAGTTCAAGTACTGTAGCCAAAGTGGGTCATTAAGATTGTATTTGGCTTCGATGTTGGCAAGGACAGCTGGTGGCAAGTTGCGCTCACCAGTAAAAGGGCTGCCTGGTGCCAGCCGCATCATAAAAAACGAGATGGTGATGAGAAAAAGTAGCGTCGGAATCGCTTCTAAGGTGCGTCTGATAATGAGTTTTAACATGAAAAAACCTCTGTTTTGCCGTTAGGCAAATTCTCCTACAGATATCCATCACCTGTGGGCTGCCACATGGGAGCTTTTCCTTGTGATGGTGGCGCTAGCTTGCCCACACAGCAAGCTGTGTACAAGACAAGTGGTACAAATGTTACAAATAACAAAATTTGTATAAACAAACAAATGTTAATTCTAAAAAAGACAAATGTTTCGCTATTATATCAAAACTTTGCAAAATGATTATGTTTTATTTGAGATATTTTGCGATGGTATTATCATAAAAATTGTATAAAATTGGCGAAAAATGGCTGATATTGCAAAATTTGAGAATTTGTATGCCGATCATGTATAAAAAAACAGCCTGCACGATCGCAGGCTGCTTTGATAAACCATCACGGATTGATGACTCAATTTTTGGCTTGCCATTGATCCAGTGGATCCGTATTGGCATAGTTGCCAACGCGTGGCTTGACCAGACGCACATTGGCATAGTAAAAGATGTTGATTTGGCTGTGGTCTTGATCCATGATGCGTTCGGCTTGTTCATATAGCTTGATGCGATCGGCATCGCTTAAGCCTGCCGCCAGCGTCTGTGCCATCACTTGATCAAATTCAGCTGACTTATAGCGCGTCCAGTTGTTGGTGTTGTTCGACTTGCGTAGGTTTAGGAAAGTCGATGCTTCGTTGTAGTCGCCACACCAGCGAGCGCGTGCCATCTGATAGTTGCCATTGCGGCGGCTGTCCAGATACGATTTCCATTCTTGATTGGTGAGATTGACATTGACAAAGCCAAGCGACTGTTTCCACAGGCTGCTGGCGGCCACGGCGATTTTCTTGTGGCTCTCATTGGTGTCATAAAGCAGATCAAAATTCAGCGGATTTGACTCACTGTAGCCAGCTTCAGCCAGTAGCTGTTTGGCGGTTTCGATGCGGCGAGCCGTATCCCATGCTTGCCACTGTGGCGTGTAGTTTAGATTGCCTTTGATGGCCGTTGGGGTGAATTGATAGGCCACCACTTGACCTTGACCCATCACCTTATCGGCGATCTGCTCACGATCGAGTGCCAATGCTAGAGCTTGGCGGACTTTTGGATCGTTAAACGGTGGTTTTTCGTGGTTAAGATCATAATAATAAGTGCATAGCGTTGGTGCGGTTTTTAGCTCATCGCCATGGTCTTTTTTGAGCTGTTCAAATTGCTCAGGTGGCAGCTCGCTGGCGGTAATGTCGATCTCACCGGCTTGATAGCGCAGTACATCGGTGGTGGCTTGTGGGATTGGCAGCACCGTTAGGCTCTCAAGCTTGACTTTATCAGCATCGTAGTAGCTTGGGTTCTTTTCTAGGACGATTTTTTCGTTGATGACCCATTGGCTTGGCTTATAGGCGCCATTGACGACGATATTGGCAGGATCAGTCCATTTCTCGCCAAATTGCTCAACCGTCGCACGATGCACAGGCTGCACCGATGAATGGATCATCATATCCACAAAATACGGTACTGGCTCAGATAAGGTGATCTCAAGCGTCTTAGCATCGATTGCCTTGATGCCAAGTGCTTCAGACTTGACCTTGCCATCGATGACGGCTTGAGCATTGACAAGCTTAGCGTCTTCTAGGTAGCTGGCGTAGTATGAACCTGTGGCAGGATCGACCAGACGGCGAAAGCTATACACGAAGTCATCGGCTGTCACAGGATCGCCATTTGACCAGTTGGCATCACGCAGCTTGAATGTCCAGACTTTGTTATCGCTCGTCGTCCATTCGGTAGCGATGCCTGGGATCAGATTGCCGTCATTGTCCGTACTGACTAGACCTTCGGAGAATTGACGGATGATATTGGCTTCTTGAACACCTTGAGCCAGATGCGGATCCAGTGTTTCAGGCTCACTGGCGTTATTGATGGTGATGCCGGTGGGGTTGGCGGCGACTGTGGTTGTGTTTTGGTCGGTTGAGCAAGCACTCAAGGCAAAGATGAGGCCAAGAGCCAGCGCGGTGGGCTTAAAAAATTGCATATTTGATTCCTTGTGATTCATAATACGATAAAACTTAGCATCAAGGCAGAAGGGTATGAGCTTTTACCTTGATAAAAAATCATCACCCGCTGCACGAAATCTCAATAGCGCGGGTGATGATCGGATCAGTGCTTGTTAATTTTTAGGTTTTTGACATGCCACTGACCCAACGGATCGACCACAGAGAACCCTGAGACATAAGGCTGAATCAGACGCGGTGAGGTGTATTGGTACACAAAGATGGTGGCAGAGTCTTTATCCAATACCGCTTCGGCCTGTGCATACAGATCGGCACGCGCCTCTGGGGTGACATCAGCGCCGAGGCTGGCATTCATCAGACGGTCGAACTCTGGGCTGTTGTATTTGCCGTTGTTATTCGAGTTGTCTGATTTTAGGGTATTTAAGAAAGTGGACGCTTCATTATAATCAGCACACCAGCCACCGCGCGCCATCTCATGTCTTTGGTTGCGACGCGTTTCCAGATAAGTCTTCCATTCTTGGTTATTGAGCGTCACATCCACAAAGCCCAGCGACTCTTTCCAAAACGATGCGGCCGCGACTGCCAAGGTCTTATGCTGCTCATTGGTATTGTACAGTAGCTCAAACTTCAGCGGATTAGACGCGCTATAGCCTGCTTCGGTTAAGAGCTTCTTGGCTTCTTCGATGCGGCGGGCTTTGTCCCATGATTTCCATTCAGGCGTGTAATTGTTGATGCCTTGGGTGGCCTCTGGGGTGTATTGATAGGCGACCTTTTGGCCTTGTTTTAAGATGCCATCGACAATGATGTCGCGATCGAGTGTCAATGACAATGCCTTGCGCACACGCACATCATTAAATGGTGCTTTGGTGTGGTTAAATTCATAATAATAAGTACAAAGTCTTGGCGGCTCAATGACTTGGCTGCCCAGCTCTTTTTTGAGCTGCGCTGATTGCTCAGATGGCACATCATAAGTGATGTCAATCTCACCTGCCTTATAGCGCTGCACATCGGTCGTGGCTGATGGGACGGCCAGTAGGGTGACTTTATTGATCGTGGTATTGGCATCGTCATAGTATTGTGGGTTGCGCTCAAGGATGATGCGCTCATTGACCTGCCAGCTTGATAGCTTATATGGACCATTGACGACGATATTGGCAGGGTCTGTCCATCTGTCGCCATGGGTTTCGACGGCTTTTTGGTTTACTGGCTTGACTGAGGTATGAATCAGCATGTCAGGGAAATAAGGCACAGGCTCAGATAAGCTGATCTCAAGCGTCTTTTCATCGATGGCGCGTACGCCCAGTTCTTCAGGTTTGACCTTGCCATCGACGACGGCTTGGGCATTGACCACTTTGGCATCCGCCAAATAAGTGGCATATGGCGATGCCGTCGCAGGATCTCCCAAGCGGCGCAGCGAAAACACGAAATCCTGTGCAGTAACTGGCTCACCATTTGACCAGTTGGCATCACGCAGCTTGAATGTCCAGACTTTATTATCCGCAGTCTCCCAGCTTTCGGCCATGCCTGGGATGGTCTTGCCATCGGCATCGGTGCTGGTTAGACCCACGAACATTTGGCGAAGGATATTCGACTCAGGGACGCCTGAGACTTTGTGCAAATCCAGTGACTCAGGCTCGGCGCCATTATTGATGGTGATTTCTTGGGTATCGGCAAGCTCAGTATTGCTGGTGTCGGCTGTGGCTGTGCTTTGGGCGGTGGGGTTTTGAGTGTTTGTGTTTTGGGGATTGTCACCGCCACAAGCAACCAATAAAGTGCCAAAGCCAAGCGTGGCTGCCAAACGAGCTGGTGTTAATAAATTTTTCATAAATTATCCTTAATTAATGAACAAAGATCATCTGACCGCACCAACCAGCAGCATGAGTCTCCACGACTGTTGATGGCATCGATCCAAACTGATAAAAATCATTGAAAATCGGCAGCATCCTGCTTGATTGTTGCTAAAAGCATCATA
The DNA here is from genome assembly GCF_002894025.1 of Moraxella sp. RCAD0137. Taxonomy (NCBI): domain Bacteria; kingdom Pseudomonadati; phylum Pseudomonadota; class Gammaproteobacteria; order Moraxellales; family Moraxellaceae; genus Moraxella; species Moraxella sp. RCAD0137. Next base: position 135,473 of record NZ_LTCC01000004.1, on the reverse strand, counting down.
ATGACACTGCATATTGACAAATCGTAACGATGATGTCAAGTGAAATTAACATAAATCAGGTATCATAAATCACTTTTTGATGAAATACTTGATGAGCCGACGACTTTGAAAAACACAGCCAAACATTCGATGCATGCAGTCAGCTTGGCCTGCTTGGGGATCATCGCCTCTGTACATGCTCACGCTGATGACGCCCATGCTGCACAAGTCAATGACGGTACAGGCAGTGCTTTTTATCACTTCTCACAGGCGCCGAGTGCGACAGGCTTTTATGAGACGCACAGAAACACGCAGATCGCTGCTTGGTCGCTGCGCCAGATCCATCAGAGCTTGCCTTTGATTGATGATCCTTGGGTGGTGCAGGTGCTGAGCCAGACAGCCGCTCAAATGAATGCCAGTGTGCGCACCACGCCACTGTATGCGCTGCCTGTAATTTTGGATCACAACATCAATGCCTTTGCCGTGCCAGGTGGGCTGATCGGCATCCATACTGGTACCATCTTATCAGCAGAGGGGATGGATGAGGTGGCAAGCGTATTGGCGCATGAGATCGCTCACATCAGTCAGCGACATTATGAGCATCGCATGGAGAATAATAAGCGACTGCGCGCACTGCAGCTTGGCGGCTTGCTTGCGACCATTGCAGCATCGGCCGCAGGGGGTGGTGATGCTGCTGTGGCGATGATGGCAGGCGCGCAGACAGCCAGTGCCGAATCTGCAGCCAGCCATAGCCGTGAGCATGAGCGTGAGGCAGATCGAGTAGGGATGCAGATTTTGGCGCAATCAGGCTATGATGCACATGCGATGCCACGGTTTTTTGGTAAATTGCAGCGCCAGATCAACATCAACCAAGCCAAAAACGCCTTTATGCCAAGCTTTATGCAGTCGCATCCCTTCACTGCCGAGCGCATGAGTGAAGCTGCTGCCCGTGCGCGTAGTCATCCCAGACCGACCCAAGCGGCTTTGCAGGCGCAGGCGACGCTGTTTGATCAGCTGTATTGGCGTGTCAAATACTTAAGCAAACAGACCAGCGAAACCGAGCTGGTCGCTAATGCCAAGCACAGTGAGGGCGCTCGATTGGCGCTGATGATGCACTTGGCAGATCGCGGACGCGACACAGAGGCGATGCGTGTGATGACCCAAATACAAAGCGACCGCCATGACCCTGCTGTGTGTTTGACCGCTGCACACATTCATACCAAAGCCAAACGCTATCAAGAGGCGCAGCGCATATTATCCAGTTGTCAGGCGATCTATCCTGAGCGGCGAGATCTGCGTTTGGCATTGGCGCAAGCTTATGGTCATCTACAAGAGCCAACGCGTGCATTAGCATTGATCACCGAGCATACCAAAGATGGCTCACACGATCTGATGGCTTGGCAGATTGCTTATCAGGCTTATGAACAGATGGCGCAGCAGGCAGATGATCAGCGCGCCAAAGACATCGCCACCATACACGCGCTTCGCAGTCGCAGCCAAATCGAGCTGTGGCGCGGCCAATATACAGGCGCATTGCAGTCGCTGGCTCAGGCAGAGCAATTGGCCAAATCCCACGAAGCGACAAGTCTGATCGCCATGCTCCAAAAGGATCAAGCCAGCATCCAAAGCGCGCAGAGTTTTAAGCCTTAAGCTGATTGTACATTATAAAAAGATCTGCGCCGACATTGATTATTGACAACATCATCGACAAAAAAATCAGCAGCCGATTGACTGCTGATGATTAGCTTGAGTTATTTGGCCGAAGGATGCTCTACCATGGATTCGAGTCCCTGCGGCTTAATCTCGCTTAGGTGCTTTTTGATGGTGGCAATTGGCAGACCTTGAGAGTCTAGGCGTTTTGGGATGATTTGGCTGCCTTTTTGACCTTTTATTTCAAACATCATAAACAAAAACTCATCCGTCTCATCCCAGCTGGTCACCGCCGACCAAGGAATGCTTGCTGACTGAGTGGCACCGGCGCGCATCTGCATACCACGCATCTGCGGTGACTGTAGCATATCGCGAGGCGCTGGCATCGCCATCACCAGACCGTGTGACTGCACGCCCAGTTGCAGTGTCTGCATCTGCTCGGGCATCTCGGTACTGGCGATTTGTTTTTCGTATTCGCGGCGCATGTACCATTTCATGCCCAAGGTGCGTGCCAAAAGATACACGACCACCAGCACGAGCATCACCCAAAAAATGATGGTCGAATAACCACTGACAAAGACGAGGCCAGCGATCGCGGCTGCTACCACCAATGCCATCACAATCCACTCGGTCGGCTTGATGGACTTTAGGGTAAAGGTGTTGGCGCTTTTTTCAAATAATGATAACTGTGCTGCGCGAAACTCTGCCTCGCTCATGTTTAAGGCTACAGGCTTTAGCGTATATGGATAAAGGGCTTTGGTCATCGTAATCCTTCCAAATTGTCAATCTGACTATATTACCCATTTTTCCCAAAAAAATAAACCAAAACTTAAAATTTGCAAAAATTTTTGGGCAAATTGGCATGAAATGATGAAATTGGCTGAAATTTTGGGGAAAATTTGCTATCATTGGCAAGTATTTATGTGTCATACATAAATTTTTAAACTTAGTAAAAACAGTATAAACTTTACAAAAACATTTTGGGCTGTTAGCTTTGTCAATCACCCAAAATGCTTTGATAGGATTTTTGATATGCTAGACCCAAAATTTTTGCGTGGTAATTTAGACGAACTTAAGGCAAAATTGGCAACTCGTGGCTATGAGCTTGACATCGCTTTTTGGCAGTCAATGGAAGAGCAGCGAAAATCCATTCAAGTAAAAACCGAAGAACTACAAGCCCAAAAGAACGCAGGTGCCAAAAAAGTCGGTGAGCTCAAGCGTAATGGAGAAGATGCCACTGAGCTGATGAATCAGATGCAAGCAGTCTCTGAAGCGATGAAAACTGCCGAAAATGAACTGCGTGATCTACAAGCAACCATCACCAATGCAAGCCTACAAATCCCAAATATCCCTGCTGATGGCGTGCCTGTCGGCAATGATGAAAATGACAATGTCGAAGTGCGTCGCTGGGGCGTGCCAAGAGCCTTTGATTTTGAGATCAAAGATCATACCGATGTCGCCGAACAGCTCGGTATGCTGGATTTTGAGATGGCTGCCAAATTGACAGGCGCTCGTTTTAGCGTGCTAAAAGGGGCGGTTGCTCGCCTAAATCGTGCATTGATTCAGTTTATGCTAGATACACACACTACAAAGTATGGCTACACTGAGATGTATGTGCCGTACATGGTCAATGCCGACAGCTTACAAGGCACAGGTCAGCTACCGAAGTTTGAAGAAGATTTATTCAAACTGCGTGGCGACAAAGAATATTATCTGATCCCGACATCAGAAGTGCCATTGACCAACAGCGTGCGTGACACCATCTTGTCACCAAGTGATTTGCCAATTAAGCTGACCGCACATACGCCATGTTTTCGCTCTGAGGCAGGCTCGGCAGGCCGTGATACCCGTGGTCTGATCCGTCAGCATCAATTCGAAAAAGTCGAGATGGTGCAAATCGTCAAAGCGGATACATCGATGCAAGCACTTGAGGACATGACTGCTCAAGCTGAATACATCCTGCAATCGCTTGAGCTGCCATACCGTGTGGTGCAGCTATGTACAGGCGATATGGGCTTTAGTGCGGTCAAGACCTATGACATCGAAGTGTGGCTACCGTCGCAGGATACTTATCGTGAAATCTCAAGTTGCTCAAACTGTGGTGATTTTCAGGCACGCCGTATGGCAGCACGCCTAAAAGACGGCAAGCAAACTGAGCTGGTGCATACGCTAAATGGCTCAGGCTTGGCAGTCGGCCGTACACTGCTTGCGATTCTTGAAAACCATCAAAACGCTGATGGCTCAGTGACTATCCCTGCTGTGCTACAGCCTTATATGGGCGGTGCGACAGTGATTACTGCATGATTTTGGCTTGATTTATCTTGCCAATGACCAATCAATAAGCCATTTGATACTTTGATATTGATATTATTTTAGTTTTTTTATAAAAATTTCTTAAAACTTAGGTGGATACTATGCCAACCCAACTGAATCAACGACCAAATGCCAACGCCATCCGTATCCTAGCCATGGATGCGGTTCAACAAGCCAACTCAGGCCATCCAGGTGCGCCGATGGGTATGGCAGACATCGCCGAAGTGCTGTGGCGTGAGTTTTTGAACCACAATCCCAAAAATGCCAAATGGCCAAACCGTGACCGCTTTGTACTATCTAATGGTCATGGCTCTATGCTGATCTATGCACTGCTGCATCTGACTGGTTATGATTTGAGCATTGATGATATTAAGGCGTTTCGTCAGCTGCACTCAAAGACAGCAGGCCATCCAGAGCATGGCTATGCCGATGGCATCGAGACCACCACAGGTCCATTAGGTCAAGGTATCGCCAATGCCGTGGGCTTTGCTTTGGCTGAGAAGACTTTGGCAGCGCAATTTAACAAAGCGGATCATGCCATCATTGACCACTACACCTATGCATTTTTGGGTGATGGCTGTCTGATGGAGGGTGTCAGCCATGAGGCCTGTTCATTGGCAGGGACTTTGGGTCTGGGTAAGCTGATTGCTTATTATGATGACAATGGCATCTCGATTGATGGTGAGGTGGAAGGCTGGTTCAGTGATGACACCGCCAAGCGCTTTGAAGCGTATGGCTGGCAGGTGCTGAATGTGGATGGCCATGACCAAGATGCCATCCGTGCAGCCACCATCGAAGCCAAGGCCGAGACCGCCAAGCCTACTTTGATCATCTGTAAGACCATCATTGGCATGGGCTCGCCTAATAAGCAAGGCAAAGAAGACTGCCATGGTGCGCCGCTTGGGATGGATGAGATCGGTCTGACGCGTGAAGCGATGGGCTGGGCGGATGCCACACCTTTTGCCATTTCTGATGAGATTTATCAAGCGTGGGATGCGACTGCCAAAGGCGCGGATCTTGAAGCAGCTTGGAATGAGCAGTTTGCCAAGTATCAAGCAGCCTATCCAACCGAAGCAGCCGAACTTAGCCGTCGTTTGAGCAGTGAACTACCTGCTGATTTTGAAACTGTGGCGAATGACTACATCAAAGCCTGCAATGACAAAGGCGAGACCATCGCGACTCGTAAAGCCAGCCAAAACGCCATCGCAGCACTGGCGCCAAATCTGCCCGAAATCCTAGGCGGCTCAGCTGACCTAGCAGGCTCGAACTTGACACTATGGTCAGGTGCAAAAGGCGTCCAAGATCATGCTGATGGTAACTATGTCCACTATGGCGTGCGTGAATTTGGTATGACTGCGATCGCTAATGGTGTAGCGCTACACGGCGGATTTATCCCTTATACAGCGACTTTCTTGATGTTTATGGAGTATGCACGCAATGCGGTGCGTATGTCAGCGCTGATGAAGCAGCGTGTCATCAATGTCTATACGCATGACTCGATCGGTCTGGGTGAAGATGGCCCGACGCATCAGCCAGTTGAGCAAGTGGCCAGCCTGCGCAATACGCCAAATCACTTCACTTGGCGTCCATGCGACACGGTCGAAACGGCTGTGGCGTGGAAAAAAGCGCTACAAACTACCAATGCACCGACTTCATTGATCTTATCTCGTCAAAATCTAGCGTTCCAAGCACGTACAGATGAGCAAATCGCAAGCATCGAAAAAGGCGGCTATGTCTTGGCAAGCGAGCAAGGCGATCTTCAAGCCATCATCATCGCTACAGGCTCAGAAGTCGAGCTTGCGATGAATGCACATAAGCAGCTAACCGAAGCAGGCGTGGGTGTGCGTGTGGTATCGATGCCATGCGCGGAGATCTTTGTGAAGCAGTCGGCTGATTATATCGAATCAGTACTGCCATCGGCGGTGCGCGCTCGTGTCGCTGTCGAAGCAGGTATCGTTGATTATTGGTATAAATTTGTCGGCTTGGATGGTAAGATCATCGGTATGACCACCTTTGGTGAGTCAGCACCTGCCAAGGATCTGTTCCAGCACTTTGGCATCACGACCGAAGCTGTCATCGATGCGGTCAAATCGCTGATCTGATCGATATTTCAACTGACAGCCATCGATTTGGCTTGGTGATTGATAGGCGTATCCTGCGATGCGCCTTTTTTGTATCCTAAATTATGCATTCTAAATACCATCAAGCTGCCACAGAATCACGATGATTGGTGAAACTGTATCCAAATAACAGTATCCAAAATTTGGCTTTTGTGCTAAAATTAAGACAATTTGTCGAAGTATTATTCAAGGCGAAATCAGCCAATCACATCAGCGCGGAGGCGATATGTCTGACAAAAATCCACAATTTTCTCGTATTTTATTAAAGCTGTCTGGTGAGGCATTGGCAGGCGGTCGTGACATGGGCATCGATGCCTCTATCTTAGATCAGATGAGCTTATCGATCGCACATCTGCGCGGCTTGGGCGTGCAAGTTGGCATCGTTGTTGGTGGCGGCAATTTGTATCGTGGCAGCACGCTTCAAAAAGAAGGCTTGGTGGGTCGAGTGACGGGTGATCAGATGGGTATGCTGGCCACGGTGATGAATGGCCTTGCGATGCGCGATGCCTTGGTTCGCCGTAACATCAAAACCCGCCTGATGTCAGCCATCGCCATTGATACTGTCGTTGAGTCATACTCTAGCCGTGATGCCATCCGCCATCTGAATAATGGCGAGGTGTGTATCTTTGTTGCTGGTACAGGCAATCCATTTTTTACCACCGACACTGCAGCATGCCTACGCGGCATCGAGATCGAAGCAGGTCTTATCCTAAAAGCCACCAAAGTTGATGGCGTCTATGACAAAGACCCAACCACCAATGAAGATGCGGTGAAGTTTGACAGCCTAAGCTTTGATGAAGTGCTTGAAAAGAAACTTGGCGTGATGGATCTGACCGCCATCGCACTGTGCCGCGAGCATAATGTGCCGCTACAAGTGTTTGATATGAATAAGCCCAATGCCCTGCTCAATGTCGTGATGGGTGAGGCAGAAGGCACGCGCGTCTATCACTGATCGCTGCTTGAGATATTTTTACCATTTAGAAAATTTAAAGGAAAGTTCCATGATTAATGACATCAAAAAAGACGGCGAAAGCCGTATGCAAAAAGCCATCGAAGCGCTAGAGGGCGCTTTTGGTAAACTGCGCACAGGCCGCGCGCATCCAGGCGTGCTTTCAGGTGTGATGGTCAGTTACTATGGCTCAGAGACGCCATTAAACCAAGTGGCCAGCATCAATGTCGAGGACAGCCGCACGCTATTGGTACAGCCATTTGACCGCTCAATGGTGCAAGCTGTCGATAAGGCCATCCGTGAAGCAGATCTGGGTCTAAACCCAATGACAGCCGATGTCATCCGTGTACCGATGCCAGCGTTGACCGAAGAGACTCGCCGCGACATGCAAAAAATCGCCCGTGGCGATGCAGAACAAGCACGCGTCTCAGTGCGTAATATCCGCCGCGACATGCTAGGTGATATTAAAGATCTACTAAAAGAAAAAGAGATCTCTGAGGACGACGAGCGCCGTGCAGCAGATGACATCCAAAAGCTGACTGATAAATACATCGGTACCATCGATGCTCGCCTAGACAAAAAAGAAGCCGAGCTGATGGAAGTCTAATGCCGCTTGGCAGATACACATGGGTAAAGAGCAGTCTTTGCCCATGTGTCATTTCATCAGATGAATTTTACTCTCATCCATCACCTTGTAAACCCTGACGGTAGCTGCATAACATGACAAGCCAAACCCAAATCCCCACCACTGTACCACAGCATATCGCCATCATCATGGATGGTAATAATCGCTTTGGCAAAGCCAATCAGCTGGCGACAGGCGCAGGACATGTGGCAGGCAAAGATGCGCTTGATCCGATCGTTGAGCATTGCTTGGCGCGCGGTGTGCAAGTACTGACAGTATTTGCCTTTTCAAGTGAAAATTGGGCGAGACCCGCCAATGAGGTCGAGCTGTTGATGGGGCTTTTGGAGCAAACGATTCACGAGCAGATGCCACGGATGGATCAATATCAGATCCGTTTACGCTTCATTGGAGATCGCAGTCAGCTGTCTGATCGGCTGGCATCCTTGATGGCTGATGCTGAGGCAAAGACGGCGCATTTTGAGGCGATGACTTTGGTGATTGCCATCAGTTATGGTGGTCAATGGGATATCGCCAATGCCGCCAAGGCTGTGGCGTCACAGGTGGCGCAGGGTAGTTTACAAGTCAAAGACATTGATGTTGATTGCCTAGCCAAGCACTTGCAGCTGTCAGATCTGCCAGCGGTGGATATGCTGATCCGCACAGGTGGTGAGTATCGCATCTCTAATTTTTTGCTGTGGCAGGCGGCCTATGCTGAGCTGTTTTTTACGCCGACTTTATGGCCTGAATTTGGCGTCGATGAGCTTGATGAGATGATTGAGATGTTTGCCAATCGTGAACGCCGCTTTGGCAAAACCAGTGAGCAACTAAAGCGCTAGAGACTTTTACCACACCAACCCAAGGATAATTTTGCTATGTGGCAGCGAATAAAGACGGCAATTATATTGGTCATCATCGTAGGGTTTGCACTGTTTGCAAGTTCGATGCCGATTTTTGTGGTGCCGTTATTGGCCGTGGGCGTATTGATCGCCGCGCATGAATGGACCAAACTCATGCCAAAATGGCGACAACCAGCGCAGTTTATTTTGGCGGTATTGGTCATCACCATGATCTCGATTGCTTTGCCTTGGACTTGGGTGTTTTGGTGGGCGGCCTCATTGTTGATCTGGGCGCTTGCGACAGCTTGGGTGGTGCAATATCCTGCCAAGGAAAAATGGTACGGCAGACGCTTGGTGTACATGGGCGCAGTGATTTTGACTGCTGCCATTACCGCGATGTATGGACTGTGGCAGATGTCACCATGGTGGCTGATGTATGTGTTTTTATTGGTGTGGTGTGCTGACAGTGGCGCGTATTTTGTCGGTCGTAAATTTGGCAAACGCAAATTGGCACCAAATGTCTCGCCCAATAAGAGCATTGAGGGGCTGATTGGCGGTATTTTGACCGCAGGCGTGGTTGCGATTGTTGTGGGCAATTATCTACAGCTATCAGGCACAGCGTTATTGTTATTTCTCATCTTATCTGCCATCACGGTCGCGGCCAGTGTGCTTGGCGATCTGTTTGAGTCGATGCTAAAGCGCCGCGCTGGAATCAAAGACTCAGGCAGTATCTTGCCAGGGCATGGTGGTGTGCTTGATCGCATTGACTCTTTATTGTCAGCGACACCAGTGTTTGCATTCGGGTTTTGGTTGTTATCAAAAGCAGGCGTGTTCACCGAGGTGTGGATCATGATGCATTTGGCTGCGCTACGCGTGCCGTTTTAGGGGGTAGATCATGACAACAGCGCTACAGTCCTTGGCAGTGCTTGGTGCCACAGGTTCAATTGGTGATAGCACCTTATCTTTGGTACGTGCGCATCCTGACCGCTATCAGATCTATGCACTCACTGGCTTTGGCCGTGTGGATAAGCTGTTTGAATTGGCGTGTGAATTTCACCCAAAAATCATCTGCACAGCACCAAAGCATCATCACGCACTCAGTACCCAAATTCATGAGGCAGGCCTTGACACCAAAGTGCTGTGTGGTGATGCAGGCTTAATCGCCATCGCATCAGATCCCAAGGTCGATACCGTCGTGGCCGCCATCGTTGGTGCAGCAGGTCTTAGCTCAACTGTCGCGGCAGCCAAAGCAGGCAAACGCATTTTATTGGCCAATAAAGAATCTTTGGTGATGGCAGGGGAGCTGGTGATGCCACTTGCCAGACGCTATGGCGCGACCATCTTGCCGATTGATTCAGAGCATAATGCGATTTTTCAGTGTCTGCCAAAGGCAGTACAGCTTGACAATCATGCCATCCATGAGTCAGCACACGGCATCAGGCAGCTGTGGCTGACAGCATCAGGCGGTGGCTTTTTGGATAAGTCCATTGATGAGATGCGTGAGGCAACCGTCAGCCAAGCGGTGAAGCATCCCAACTGGTCAATGGGTCAAAAAATCTCCATCGACTCAGCGACGATGATGAACAAAGGACTTGAGCTGATCGAGGCATGCCATTTGTTCAATCTCACCGAAGCACAAATCAAAGTAGTGATCCACCCAAACAGCGTCGTGCATTCATTGGTAGAATATGTCGATGGCAGTTTTTTGGCACAACTGGGCAGTCCTGACATGCGCACCCCGATCGCACACGCACTGGCTTATCCAGAGCGCATCGAGGCTGGCGTGGCCCAGCTGGATTTGTATCAATTGGCTGAATTAAAATTTATGGCACCAGATTTACAAAAATTTGCCTGTCTAAAGCTTGCCCGAGATTCCGCCAAACAAGGCACGGGCGCGTGTATCACACTCAATGCTGCCAACGAGATCGCCGTCGTTGCTTTTTTAAATGAACAAATCAAATTAACAGACATCGCGCTGATCGTTGAGCGGTGTTTGAATGACGATGCCATCAAAGCGCAGTTTGATCAGGATTTTTCTGATGAAAATCAAGGTCTTGAACGCATTTTAGCGATGGATGCTCTTGTGCGTGATACGGCTCAGCAAAAAATCGCCCAACTGGAGCGCTTAGCATGACGGCGATATATATGATCTTGGCGGCGATTTGTGTGCTGGGGCCATTGGTGGCTTTGCATGAATTTGGCCATTATATTGTCGCGCGGCTGTGCGGTGTCAAGGTGCAGACCTATTCCATCGGCTTTGGCCCAAAACTGATGGGCTGGAAAAGTCGGCGCTCGGGCATCGAATATCAGATCGCTGCCATTCCTTTAGGCGGCTATGTCAAGATGCTTGATGGCCGTAATGAGACAGTGCCAGATGAGCTAAAGTCAGTGGCCTTTGATCAGCAGCATCCCCTTAAAAAAATCGCCATCGTCGCAGCTGGCCCCGTGATGAATTTTATCATTGCCATCGCGCTATTTTGGGTGCTATTTTTATTTCCCAGTGAGCAGTTAAATACGCGCATTGGCCAGATCCTGCCAGAGTCACCTGCTGCCAATAGCGCTCTTGTGGTCGGCGATCGTTTGGTCAGCATCGATAATAAGCCTGTGCAGACTTGGCAAGAGACGGCCTATGCACTGGCTGCCAAGATGGGTGAAAGCACCGCCATCGATGTCGGCATCGAGCGTGATGGACAGCCGCAAAAAGCTCAAGTACAGGTACAAAATTTCATGCAGCCAAACGATGGCGCGCGTGATCCTGTAGATCCTTTGAGTAGTCTGGGAGTGCTGCCGTATCAGCCAGTGATTGAGCCTGTGGTCGGTGAAGTGGTGGCAGATGGTGCTGCTGCAATGATGGGGCTAAAGGTCAATGATCGCTTCACTGCCATCGATGGTGTGGCGATAGAGGATTGGCAGGCCGCCACCAAGATCATCCAACAAAGCCCTGAAAAGATGCTGACTGTCCAGATCATCCGCGAGGGTCAAGCCCAGCAGATCCAGCTGATGCCGCGCGCTGTCCAGACCCGTGCAGGTACGGTAGGGCAGCTGGGCATCCGCCCAAAGATCGATGCCGATGCATTGATCCCACCTGAGTATCTGACCACCATCCATTACACGCCGATGCAGGCGCTTCATCAGGCCTTTGGGCGCACTTATGATTTGTCGGTGATGACCCTAAGCGCGATGGGCAAGATGGTCACGGGAATGATTGGCATTGAGAATTTATCTGGTCCGATCACCATCGCCGAGGTCTCAAAGACCAGCTTTGAGTTGGGATTTAAAGAGGTGCTTTCTACTGCTGCCATCATCAGTCTTAGCTTGGCTGTGCTGAATCTGCTGCCGATCCCTGTGCTTGATGGTGGGCATTTGTTGTTTTATACTTATGAGCTAATCCGCGGTAAGCCGATGAGTGAGACCGTGCAGCTGGCGGCTTTTAAAATGGGTGCGTTATTGCTTTTTTGTTTCATGGTACTGGCAATCAGTAACGATATCCTGCGAGTTCTTGGCTGAGCGGCACAATATCAGCCAATTAACAAAAAAATTTACCTTTTTTGGCAGGAAAAGCTTGCCAAATTAGGCATTTTGGCTTACCTTTACACGGTATTAAATCGGTTATGAAAATTTTTGCAACAATTTTGATGTAAATTTTCTGCCAATGTTAAAAATCTTAAAAATTAAGTTTGGATAGACTTATGCGTAATTCATATTTCAAAGGTTTTAGACCGAGCGCTGTGGCCTTGGCAGTGACGATGATGATGGCAACCCAAGTGCATGCTGCTGATGTGGTGGCCAATGACATTGCCATCAGTGGCTTGCAGCGCATTACCATCGACAGCTTGCAGACAGTTTTGCCGTTTCGCTTAGGCCAAGTGGTGAGTGATGCACAGCTGGCTGAGGGTGTGTCGGCATTGTATGCCACAGGTCACTTTTCAGATGTGCAAGTATATGCCCAAGATGGCCGCATTGTCTATCAAGTCACCGAACGCCCACTGATCGCTGAAATTAACTTCGAGGGCAATCGACTGATCCCAAAAGATGCATTAGAAGAGGGTCTGCGTAACGCAGGGTTGGCCGTCGGTCAGCCGCTCAAACAAGCGACCGTGCAGATGATCGAGTCGGAGCTATCGAATCAGTATATGATGCAAGGCTACTACAATACTGAGATCACCATTAAACAAACCGAACTTGATGGCAACCGTGTTAAGCTTGACATGACTTTTGCTGAGGGCAAAGCTGCGCGCGTGGTGGATATTAATATCATCGGTAATCAGCATTTTAGCGATCGTGATCTGATTGATGAAATGGCGATTAAAGATAACAAAATCAATCCGTTGTCCAAGGCTGATCGCTATAGCCAAGAAAAGCTGGCGGCAAGTCTTGAGAGTCTGCGTGCCAAATATCTGAACGAAGGCTTTGTGCGTTTTGAGGTCAAAGATGCCAAGCTAAATATCGATGAAGAAAAAAATAAAGTATTCGTCGAGATCTCAGTGGATGAGGGTGAGCAGTATCGTTTTGGCCAAGCCAGATTCATGGGCGATTTGACTTATCCAGAAGATCAGCTAAATCAGCTATTGGGCTTTCAGGCAGGCGATGGCTATTCACAGGCCAAGCTTGACCAGACCACGGCAGACATCAGCACCAAGTTTGGCGATGATGGCTATTATTATGCTCAAATTCGACCTGTCACGCGCATCGATGACGCCTCTCGTACGGTGAATGTCGATTATTATATCGATCCTGTACGCCCTGTGTATGTCCGCCGCATCAATTTCACGGGCAATTTTAAGACCCAAGATGAAGTGCTGCGTCGCGAGATGCGTCAGCTAGAGGGTGCATTGGCATCGAACCAAAAAATCCAACTGTCACGCGCGCGTCTGATGCGCACAGGCTTTTTTAAGAATGTTACCGTCGATACGCGCCCTGTGCCAAATTCACCAGATCAGATCGATGTTAACTTCACCGTCGAAGAGCAGCCATCAGGCTCATCGACCATCGCAGCAGGCTATTCTCAAAGCGGTGGTGTGACTTTCCAATTTGATGTCTCTCAAAATAACTTTATGGGTACGGGTAACCGCGTCAATGCCGCGTTTTCTCGCTCTGAGACCCGTGAGGTGTATAGCCTTGGTATGACCGACCCGTATTTCACGGTCAATGGCGTCTCCCAAAGCATCAATGGTTACTACCGCAAAACCAAATACGATGATAAGAACATCAGTAACTATGTACTTGACTCGTACGGCGCTTCATTAAGCTATGGCTATCCGATTGATGAAAATCAGCGACTAAGTGCTGGTATTAATATCGATAATACCACGGTGCGCGGCGGCCGCTATATGGGCATCAGCAATGTTAAGCAGATCTTGGAAGACGGCGGTGTGGCAGATTTTAACAACGCTGCAAGTTTTGAAAACGACTATACTACCTATAACGCCATCTTGGGTTGGAGCTATTCTAGTCTGGATCGCCCTGTATTCCCAACCAGTGGTATGAGTCATAATGTTGATTTGACCTTAGGCTTTGGTGATAAAACATTCCAAAAGGTCGTCTATCAGGGCAATATCTACAGACCATTCATCAAAGATTCGGTACTGCGCGGCTATACACGCTTAGGCTATGGCAATAACTTGCCGTTTTATGAAAACTTCTACGCCGGCGGTTATGGTTCAGTGCGTGGCTATGATGCTTCAAGTTTGGGCCCGCGTTCTCAGGGTTATGAATATTTAGCAAACGGTTTGCGTACTGTTCGTGGTGAGATTGTCGGCGGTAATGCGTTGGCAACTTTTGGCGCAGAGCTGATTTTGCCATTGCCATTTAAAGGTGACTGGGTGGATCAAGTGCGACCTGTGATCTTTGTGGAGGGTGGGCAAGTGTTTGACACTACAGGCATGAAAGATGAAGTGGTGGATATAGGCAGTATCAATCCAGATGTGCTTAAAAAAGTTAACGAGAAAACACAAGAGCCAATTATTAATGATAGTAACCGTTATATAAATTTGATTAATGATGACCGTGATTTGCGTTTCAGCGCTGGTGTTGGCGCGACTTGGTACACACCGATTGGCCCATTGTCCATCAGCTACGCCAAGCCGATCAACAGCAAAGATACGGATGAAACCGATAAAGTCCAGTTTCAAATCGGTAGCGTATTCTGATGATCAGCATCGATCAGATTTTCAAAGCCATCGAAGAGCGTCAGGGCGTATCAAATCGCTCTGAGCATGATGGCAGCCGCCAAATCGAGGGTGTGGCAAGCCTAACAACTGCCAATGCTGCACAAGTGGCGTTTTTGGCACAGCCAAAATACCTGAATGAATTGGCAAGCACGCAAGCAGGCTTGATACTGATCTCTGAACAGTATGTTGATAAAGCCAAGCAGATCAATCCCGATGCTGCTTATGTGATCGTCAAAGATGCGTATTTGGCTTATGCCAGCATCAGTGGCTTATTCGCTCCATCGATCAGTGCAGGTATCCATCACACTGCGCAGATCGATGACTCAGCCGTCGTCCCATCGGATGTCAGCATCGCGGCCAATGCCATCATCAAAAAAGGTGTGACGATCGGTGCAGGCACGACGATCGGCGAGGGTGTGGTTATCGGCGAGGGTGTGAGTATCGGTGCGGAGTGTCACATCGATGCCTGTGCTGTCATCCATCATGGATGTATCATCGGTGATCATGTACGCATCCATAGCCATGCCAATATCGGCTCTGAGGGATTTGGTTTTGCGCCTGCATTTAGCGATGGGCAGATGCAGTGGCAGCGCATCGCACAGCTGGGTCGGGTGCGTATCGGCAATCATGTTCGCATCGGCAGCCATACTTGCATTGATCGCGGGGCTGTCGATGACACTGTCATTGAGGATCATGTCATTATCGATAATCTGGTGCAGATCGCGCATAATGTCTGCATTGGTGCAGGCACAGCCATCGCCGCCAAAGTCGGTATCGCAGGCAGTACCAAAATCGGCAAAAACTGCATCATCGGCGGTGCGGTCGGCATTAGTGGACATCTGACCATCACTGATGGCGTCACACTGACCGGGATGACGATGGTCATCAGTAATATCTCTGAATCAGGCACTTATTCATCTGGCACTGCAGCCATGCCTTCACTCAAATGGCGCAGAGCGGCAGTGCGATTTCGTCAAATGGGCGAGAAGTAATATTTTAAGGAATGATTATGTCAGTATCAAATATTGATTATGAATTGCTGAGCGAAGCTGATCTGGCGATGCTGGCTGAACGCGGCGTGACTTTGCCACTTCGCTATGATCAGATTAAGCATTATCTGCCGCATCGTTATCCATTTATGCTGATCGATCGAGTCACTGCTTGCTGTCCTGATGAGTGGATTACAGGCTATAAGAACATCAGCATTAACGAAGAGCTGTTTAATGGCCATTTTCCTGACAATCCAATCATGCCAGGCGTGCTGATGGTCGAGGCGATGGCGCAGCTGTCAGGGATTTTGGGGTTTATCAGCGCAGGCCAAACCTCAGAAGATGGCTATCTGTATCTGTTCGCGGGCGTGGATAAGGTGCGCTTTAAAAAACTGGTCACGCCAGGCGATCAGCTGGTAATTCGCTCAAAAGCCATCATGAACAAAAGAGATATTTATAAATTTGAATGCACCGCGCATGTCGATGGCGCTCTGGCATGCAGTGCTGAGATCATGATCGCTCGCCAAAAAGTGTGATGCTTGACGGTTCTCATTTTTTGCATTCATCCATAAGGGGCAACCATGACCATTCATCCTACCGCCATCATTGACCCGAGTGCCGAGATTGACCCAACGGCTTCTATCGGGCCGTATTGCATCATCGGCAAAAACGCCAAAATCGGTGCCAACACCTTGCTGCGTCGCCATGTCATCATCGGTGAGAATACCACCATCGGTGCGCATAATGACATCTATCAATTTGCCAGTATCGGCGAAAATCCGCAGGATCTGAAGTATGATGGCGAAGAGACATTTTTAGAGGTTGGCGATCATAATCGCATCCGTGAAGCTTGCACCATCCATCGCGGCACAGCACAGGATCAAAGCTTGACCAAAATCGGTAGCCACAATCTATTTATGGTCAATGTCCACATCGCACACGATTGCATCGTCGGTGATCATAATGTCCTAGCCAATAATGTCGGTGTGGCAGGGCATGCGTATATCGGTGACTATGTCATCATCGGTGGTCAGTCGGGCGTGCATCAATTTTGTCGCATCGATGATTATAGTATGATAGGCGGTGCCAGTCTGATTGTCAAAGATGTGGCGGCATTTGTCACTGTCTCGGGCAATCCTGCCAAAGCACATGGCATCAATAAAGAGGGCATGCGCCGCAAAGGTTGGTCGGCTGATACCATCAAAGCCATCGATGAGGCCTATCGTGTGGTATTTCGTTCGGGGCTTTTGCGTAATGAAGCGCTTGAACAGCTGTCTGTACTGGTCGAAAAAGAACCCAAAGTACAGCTGCTGATCGATTCGATCAATAACAGCCAACGCGGATTGGTGCGCTAAGCCTGACTTAAGCACATTCTTAAACCTGTAACGATTTGTTGCAGGTTTTTTTCTTTTGATTATATTATTTGTTTGACATTTTTTCGTGATTCATACAAACTATACTGGTCGTTTTGTTGCTTATGATTACCTGAAGCTGATGCGTGGTTGATCGTGGTCAAAACACTATAATTATTTGGGTGCGGATTTATGCTGATTGCAGTTGATGAAACGATCATCATCAATGACGGCATAAGTTTCGCAAAGCAGGATTAGCCGTGCTTGGCATGGCGATAGGATTGGAGAGCAAAGATGTCGGCACAACGAGAAAGTTGGTCAGCACGCTCTGGCTTTATTTTGGCAGCGGTCGGATCTGCTGTCGGTTTGGGTAATATTTGGCGTTTTCCGTATGTTTCTTATGAAAATGGCGGCGGCGCATTTTTTATTCCGTATTTGATTGCTTTGGCAACCGCAGGTTTTCCATTGCTGTTTTTGGATTATGTCGTCGGTCAAAAGTACAAAGGTGCGCCGCCGACAGCATACCGTCGTATGGTCAAATCAGCCGAAGGTATCGGTTGGTGGCAGGTGGCAGTGTGTACCATCATCGGTATTTATTATGCGTCGGTGCTGAGCTGGGCGGGTAGCTATACGCTGTTTGCCTTTGGGCAAAAGTGGGGTGAGGACACCGAAGGGTTTTTCTTTAACACCTACCTTCAAAACGCCAGCGAGATGACGCTGAGCTATTCATCAGAGCTGTTGATCGGCCTTGTCGTGGTTTGGGCGATCGTGCTGCTGATCATGTATGGCGGCATCAAAAAAGGCGTTGAGCTATCAAACAAAATCTTCATCCCGCTATTGGTGGTGATGTTTGCGATTTTGGTGGCTCGTGCGGTGACTTTGCCGGGTGCGACTATGGGTTTGGATACTTTCTTTAATCCAAACTGGGAGAAAATGGCAGATCCAAAAGTCTGGCTGGCTGCGTATGGCCATGTCTTCTTCTCGATGTCGATCGGCTTTGGTATCATGGTGACCTATGCATCTTATCTGAACCGCAATGCCAACTTGACAGGCTCAGGTTTGGTGGTCGGTTTTGCCAACTCATCATTTGAGCTATTGGCAGGTATCGGCATCTTCTCTGTGCTTGGCTTTATGGCGCAGGCATCGGGCGTGCCAGTGGCTGAAGTAGTCAAAGGTGGCATCGGCCTTGCCTTTATCGCATTCCCAAAAATCATCTCAACAATGGGCGATGCTGGTCACATCGTCGGTATCTTGTTCTTTGCCTCATTGACCGTGGCAGGTATCACCTCGATGGTATCTATCCTACAAGTGCCAATCTCAGCGGTGCAAGATAAATTCGGCTGGTCAAAAAACAAATCAGTCACCATCGTCGGTCTAGGCTCTGCGATTATCTCGATTGCGATGTTCGGCACCAAAAATGCCATCACTTTCGTTGATATCGTCGATAACTTTGCCAACAACATCGGCATCGTACTTGGCGCGATCTTGTCGATCATCTGGGTGACTTGGTTCAACCGCAATAAGCTACCAACCTTGATCAACCACATCAATAGCATTTCTAGCATCAAGGTCGGCTTTGTATGGTCATTCATGCTGACTGTGGTGACGCCACTGGTGCTGATTGTGACTTTAGCACTGTCGCTTCAGTCGCTATTTAAAGAAGGCTATGGCGGCTATCCATCGGATGTGCTATTGACTTATGGCTGGGGTGTGGTGATCATCTGTGCGATCGTCGCTTTGGTACTACCAAGAATTAAAGGCCATCACTCTCACGAAGAATAAGGAGTTATTATGGGTACGACAGCTTTGATCGTCATGGTGATCGCGATGATTGCGATCTGGGGTGGGTTGATCTTATCATCGATTCACTTGATCAAAAATCCTGACATTGATATGGATAAAGTCCCAGTGGATCATTAATCGATGGATTTGGATCCAACTCAAAACGCTAAGCGATTGCTTGGCGTTTTTTTGGCTTAGGCGCATTTGTCAAGCGTTTAGCGAGGATTTATCAACCCAAAAATCAACCCAAAGGTCATCAAAACATCGGTAGTATTCACCTCTGTTTTTGGTTATAATGGGTAAAATCTTGGTCGGGCTAAGGAGCGGTGACCAGCATTAAGACTCATCTTATTTGATATAGCCATGCGGATATGGAGCATCGGCGGCTTGTCACGCTAAAGGGGTTTGGTATGATTACCGAGCATCTGGTCGATATCTCGCGGCTGCAGTTTGCCTTAACTGCATTATTTCACTTCTTATTTGTGCCTTTGACGCTTGGCATGACTTGGCTATTGGTCATCATGGAAGCAGTCTATCTCACCACAGGCAAAGAGATCTGGAAAGACATGACCCGATTTTGGGGCAAGCTTTTTGGCATCAACTTCGTGCTGGGCGTGACCACAGGCATCACCATGGAGTTTCAATTTGGCACCAACTGGGCGTATTATTCGCACTATGTCGGTGATGTGTTTGGCGCGCCTCTGGCCATTGAGGGCTTGATGGCATTTTTCTTAGAATCGACGATGGTGGGGCTGTTTTTCTTCGGCTGGGATCGCATGTCTCGGGTGCAGCACTTTGCCACCACGCTGTTGATGGCCTTAGGCACGAGTCTATCTGCTTTGTGGATTTTGGTGGCCAATGGTTGGATGCAAAACCCTGTTGGTGCTGAATTTAACTATGAAACCATGCGCATGGAGATGGTCAGTTTTGCTGAAATATTCCTAAATCCAGATGCCCAAAACAAATTTGTACACACGGTATCAGCAGGCTATGTGACAGGCGCATCTTTTGTGCTGGGTGTCTCAGCGTGGTATCTGCTAAAAGGGCGTGATGTTGAATTTGCCAAACGCAGCTTTCATGTGGCGGCGGCTTTTGGTTTTGCAGCGATCTGTAGTGCCATCGTGCTTGGTGATGAGTCGGGTTATTCGATTGGCCAAGCTCAACAAACCAAACTGGCCACGATGGAAGCAATGTGGGAGACTGAGCCTGCACCAGCAGGATTTAACATCATCGCTGGCATCAATGAAGCTGAACAAAAGAACGATTGGGCGCTGCATGTGCCTTATGTGATGGGTCTGATCGGCACACGCTCTGTGGATACCGAGATTTTAGGTATTCATGACATCAAAAAATTGAACGCCGATCGCATCATCAATGGCGTGACGGCGGTCAGTGCGCTGGATTTGATGCGTGAAAATAAGCTAAATGGCGTTGAGAACCCACAAGCGCTGATTGAGATTTTTGAGGCGCATAAAGAAGATCTGGGCTTTGGCTTATTGCTCAAAAAATACACCGATGATATGGCAGATGTGACACCGCAAATGCTGTCACAAGCTGTCGATGACAGTGTGCCGCGCGTCACGCCGATGTTCTGGTCGTTTCGTGTGATGGTCGGCATGGGCGTGCTGATGCTGGTGTTGTACAGTTTGTGCTTATTTTTCACCCTAAAAGGCAATTTTATGCAGAAAAAATGGCTGCTAAAATTTGCCCTACTGATGCTGCCTGCGCCATGGATTGCCATCGAGGCAGGTTGGTTCGTTGCTGAATATGGCCGTCAGCCATGGACAGTGTATGGTGTGTTGCCAACGCATTTGTCGGTGTCGAATATTGATGTGAATAATGTCATCTTCTCGATGATCGGCTTTGTGGTGTTTTATATCATTTTGGCAATCGTTGAGGTGTATTTGATGCTCAAATATGTGCGCCTTGGGCCTGCCAGCTTAGGCACGGGCAAATATTATGGCGAAAATAATTCTGTGCACTTGATCAATCCAACCGACCAACAAGGAGCATGAGTATGAGCATGTTATTAGATTATGAAGTGTTAAAGCTGATCTGGTGGTTGCTCGTTGGCGTGCTGCTGATCGGGTTTGCGATCATGGATGGCCATGACATCGGCGTCTGTACCTTATTGCCTTTTGTGGGTCGTGATGATGTTGAGCGTCGAGTGATCGTGAACACCATCGGCCCACACTGGGAGGGTAATCAGGTGTGGTTTATCACTGCAGGGGGTGCGATCTTTGCGGCACTGCCTTTGGTGTATGCCACAGCGTTTAGTGGATTTTATTGGGCGCTGATCGCCGCGCTTTGGGCGCTATTTTTCCGACCTGTGGGCTTTAAGTATCGCAGTTTGATCAAGAATCCCACTTGGCGCAATACTTGGGACTGGCTACTGCTCGTCGGCTCAGCGGTGCCTGCACTGATTTTTGGCGTCGCTTTTGGTAATCTTTTGCTGGGTGTGCCGTTTAGCTTTGATCAAAATCTGGTCTCGACTTACACAGGTTCATTCTTTGAATTATTAAGCCCATTTGCCTTATTATGCGGTGTGGTGAGTGTGGCGATGCTAACCATGCAAGGCGGCGTGTATCTGGCGCATCGTACCATCGATGGCATTCAGGCGCGTGCTAAGACTGGTGCTACTTTTGCTGCCATCATCACAGTGCTGCTGTTCGTGGCAGCGGGATTTTGGGTGCGCAGTTTGGATGGCTATGTGATCAGTTCTGTGATCGACACCAATGCTTTGATCGATCCTTTATCAAAACAAGTAGAGCAGCAATCTGGCGCTTGGCTGAATAATTTTATGGCTTATCCTGTGCTATGGCTGCTGCCTGCTTTGGGGGTGCTAATGCCGCTTATCAGCGTGGGGCTATTGAAGATCAATCAGACGCTGAGTGCTTTTGTGGCATCGAGCTTTGGCATCTTAGGCATCATTGCCACAGCAGGCGTGGCGCTATTTCCTTTTTATATGCCATCATCGAGTGATCTGCGTTCAAGCCTGACTGTGTGGGATGCCACCTCAAGTCAGATGACTTTGTTCATCATGCTATTGGTGGTGATTTTTCTGTTGCCTGTGGTGGTTGCTTATACCAGCTGGGGCTATGCAGTGATGCGTGGCAAGGTCACCAAGGCATACATCAAAGAAAACGAAAAAACGCTGTATTAACCACGGCGGAATGCAGATAAAGGAGAGGATTATGTGGTATTTTGCTTGGATATTGGGCTTGGGATTTGCGGTATTGCTTGCGATTTTAAGCGCGGTTTGGGTGGAATTTGAACAAAGCCGTCAAGATGCTTTTTATAAAAAAGATGAGCAATGATGTTTGGTTTTAGCCAAAGCCGTGCAAGATTTACCGCTATCGCCTCAAGTTTTGGGGCGATTTTGCTTTGGTGGATTTGATCAGCAAAAATTGCGCAAGGTCGGCGTGTTATAATGCTGTATTTGGATAAGCAGATTGGGGCTTAATCCCAAAGAGTGCTTGAAAAGTGCTAGATAATTAGGCAAATAAGCGAAAGAGTGTGATCATGCAAAAAACTTGGGCATATTCTGTGATGCTGGGCGCGTGCTTGGCGACAGCGACGGTGGGTGCGACGCCTGCCTCTGCCAATTCGTTGGCGTCATTATTTAGGCAAGGCAGTACTCAGCCCAAATTTTTGCCTGTGCATGAAGCGTTTGCGGTGACGCCATCACAAATGGGCGATGAGCTTGTCGTGCAATTTACTGTGACGCCCAAGCACTATGTATATCAAGAACGACTATCATTAAAGCTGCCTGAGGGCGTGACTGCCGAGGAGTGGCAATTTGATAAGACACCAAGCATCATCGATGATCCGACCTTTGGGGTGGTGCCTGTATTTGAGGAGAATGTCACGGCGCGCGTGCGATTGACTGCAGCCAATGACATCCATCAGCAAGAGATTGGCATCCGCTGGCAAGGCTGCGCCAAAGCCGGTCTGTGCTATCCGCCTGAGACGACGACGCTAAAGGTGTCACTGGCAGGCACGGCAGGTGATGAAGCACCGCTGCCTGTGCCAGTAACCGCGCAGCCTGAAGTAGCGCCCATAGCACCCACAGCCCCTACTGTCATAGCAAATGAGCCTGTAGATGCCCAATCCAAGTCAGCTGATTCGGCTGATAATGAGGAGTCTGACCAGACTCATCAACAGCCCGCACCCACCGCCTCAGCCCAGCCCTTAGAGTCTGATGAAGGTAGGCAGGCTGTTCATCAGCTGGATCATACTCTGCCAGATAGCCAGACCCCTGATTCATCACCACTGATCATGATATTGCTGTTATTTGTGGCAGGATTGTTGTTGGCTTTTACGCCATGCATTTATCCAATGGTGCCGATCGTCGCCAACATCGTTGCCAAGCAACATGCCAAAGCCAATGCCAAGCGCGGCTTTATGCTGTCGGCAGCTTATGGCATCGGCGTGGCGAGTGCTTATGGACTGCTCGGTGCACTGATTGCTTGGTTTGGGCAGACGCTTGGCATCGCAGCTTGGCTACAGCGAGCTGAGGTGTTGATGGTTGCAGCGGTGCTGTTTGTGCTGTTTGCATTGATGATGTTTGGATGGGTGAATGTGCGCTTGCCAAGCGCGATCTCTGATAAGCTCACTGCTGGCGCTCAGGCTGCCGATGGCCGATTGGGAACACTGGGCGGCAGCTATGTGGCGGGTCTGCTGTCTGCACTGGTGGTGTCGCCATGTGTGTCGGCGCCGATGGCGGGAGCGCTGACGATGGTCGCTGCCAGTGGTCAGGTCTGGTTTGGTTTTTTGGCATTATTTATGCTGGGGCTGGGACTGTCTGTACCTCTGATGCTGCTTGGCGCACTACAGGGCAAATGGATGCCAAAGACAGGCGCTTGGATGCAGCATGTTCGCACGCTTGGCGGTTTTTTGTTATTGGCAGTGGCGCTGCTGCTGATTGAACGCGTGCTATTGACGAGTGCGATGCTCGGGCTATGGGCGGTGTGGTTTTTGGCGTTGGCGTTTTGGCTGTTCATCAGTGTTGGGCGCCGCAGTGGGATTGTCAAATGCATCGCCATCTTACCCATGCTCTGGGCGATGCTGCTTGTCTATGGCATCAGCATTGGCTCGAACGATGCTTGGCGCCCGTGGTATTTGCCCAAGATCAGCCAAGCCCAATCTTTGCCTGATATTAGAGTATATACCCTAGATGAGCTTGATCAGGTGCTGTCTGTCCACGATCGGGTACTGGTCGATGTCACAGCCGATTGGTGCATTGAATGCCGCATCATGGAGCGGACGCTGTTTGGTGATCGCCCCGATGAACTGCATGCGTATCAAGTGGTGAAATTGGACATCACTGAGACAAATGAGCATAGCCGCGCGATCTTGGCACGCTATGAGCTGTTCGGGCCGCCAGCACTGCTGATTTATCATCAAGGCAAGCTTCAGCAGGTGCTGCTTGGCGAAACCAAGCCTGATGCATTTAAAGCAGCGCTGTCTGACATACCGTGATGGCCGCTTAAAGCCCGAAGAGATTCGGGCTTTTTTTATGCCTTATCTTAAATTTTGACGGCTGAGCTGAAATACACATCGAATGACTGGCGCATGACAATTTGTTAAATATCGTTAAGTTGTGAAAATCTGCTTGATTGCCATTAAAAAATCAGGCATGATGGAATTGCCGAAAACGAGTAAACTTGTTCACTCAATGCCAGATGGATGATGCTTGCTTTCGCGATCTTATTAATCGTGTATCAGATCAAAAAAGCAGTATCATTAAGATGGGCGGTTTATCGATCGGTATATTCATTTAAAAAACAAAGGAGCTGTTCAATGCGTTATGCTAATCCCAATACTGAAGGCAGTAAAGTTACTTTTAAAGAAAAATACGACAATTTCATCGGCGGCAAATGGGTCGCGCCAGTCAGCGGCGAGTATTTTGATGACATTTCGCCCGTTGATGGCAAGGCCTTTGCTAAAGTTGCCAAATCAGGTGCCGAAGATGTCGAGCTGGCTTTGGACGCTGCACATGCGGCTAAGGATGACTGGAGTCGCTCATCGCCAACCGACCGCGCCAATCTGTTACTAAAAATCGCCGATCGCCTTGAAGAAAATCTTGAACTTTTGGCGGTGGCTGAGACTTGGGAGAATGGTAAGCCCATCCGCGAAACACTGGCGGCCGATATTCCTTTAGCCATCGATCATTTCCGTTATTTTGCAGGCTGTATCCGCGCCCAAGAAGGGGGCATCAGCCAGATTGACGAAGATACGGTGGCGTATCATTTCCATGAGCCGATCGGTGTCGTCGGGCAGATCATCCCGTGGAATTTTCCGATCCTGATGGCGACATGGAAGATCGCACCAGCACTGGCAGCAGGTAACTGCATCGTGCTAAAGCCAGCTGAGCAGACGCCTGTCAGCATCATGGTGCTCATTGAGCTGATTGAAGATTTATTGCCTGCAGGCGTGATCAATATCGTCAATGGCTTTGGTCCTGATGTGGGTCAGCCACTTGCCACCAATCCACGCATTGGCAAAGTGGCGTTTACAGGTTCAACCGAAATTGGCCAAAAAATTATGGAATACGCTACCGAAAATATCATTCCAGTGACACTGGAGCTGGGCGGCAAATCACCGAATATCTTTTTTGCCGATGTGATGGATAAAGATGATGAATTTTTGGATAAGGCGCTTGAGGGGTTTACCATGTTTGCGCTGAACCAAGGTGAGGTATGTACTTGTCCATCGCGCGCTTTGGTGCATGAAAGCATCGCAGAAGAATTTCTCAAAAAAGCCGTTGAACGCGTCAAAAAGATCAAAACTGGTCATCCGCTTGATACAGATACCATGATCGGCGCACAAGCCTCCCAAGAGCAGCAAGATAAGATCTTAGGCTGCATCGCCAAAGGCAAATCAGAAGGCGCTCAAGTGCTGACAGGTGGCAGTGCGCGCGACGATGTGGATGGCGGATTTTATATTGAGCCGACCATTTTTAAAGGTGAGAACAGCATGGAGATCTTCCAAGAAGAAATCTTCGGCCCTGTGCTAGCTGTGACGACCTTTAAGGATTTTGATGAGGCCATCGCCATCGCCAACGACACCATTTATGGCCTAGGCGCTGGCGTGTGGTCGCGCGATGGCACCACGGCATATCGTGCTGGTCGAGCCATCCAAGCAGGGCGCGTGTGGACAAACTGCTATCACATTTATCCTGCGCATGCAGCCTTTGGCGGCTACAAAAAATCAGGCATCGGCCGTGAGAATCACAAGATGATGCTTGAGCATTATCAGCAGACCAAGAATCTATTGGTTAGCTATTCACCAAAAGCGATGGGATTCTTTTAATCTGAATTGATCCCATCAGCATCATCACATTGATGATAAAAAGCCTGGCTTATTTGGGTCAGGCTTTTTTATGACAAAATAATGCTAAGAACATAGACTGTGACATCTTAAAAGCACTGATGGCGATTTAGTACCCAAAACAAAAGCCCTACATCAGTAGAGCTTCTGTTTTTGACTAAGGTTGAATTAGTCTTTTTTGTTTTTTAGCTTATCTTCCCAGAAGGTAGCATTGCGGATACCAAGCTTGACAGGGTCGAAGGTGTAGTTGGTTACGCCAGCTTTTTTCTGAGCTTCATAGTCTTTTAGGGCAAGTAGTGTTGGTTTTGCCATAAAGAAGATAACCAAGATACCAACGATGTTCAGCCATGCAGTCAGACCGACGCCCACATCACCCATGTTCCAGATATAGCCTGCGCTGTTTACCGCGCCATAAGCGACAGCTAGCATCAGCACCAATTTGATCAAGAACAAAGCGATATTTGACTTGGCAGAACGGGTTAGGTAAGCGATATTGACTTCAGCGATGTAGTAATACGCCATGATGGTGGTGAATGAGAAGAAGAATACCGCCACCGCAACGAAAGTATTACCAAAGCCACCAAACACGCTAGATACAGCCATCTGAGTGAATGCAGGGCCACTGATGGTGGTTGCAGCATCGACATTTTGAACTAGGAATTGACCATCAGGTAGTGTGCCTTGGATGTTGTACATGCCAGTCATCAGGATCATGAATGCAGTCGCTGAGCAGACGAATAGGGTATCAACATACACAGAGAATGCTTGGACGATACCTTGCTGAGCAGGATGCTGCACTTCAGCTGCTGCTGCATGGTGCGGGCCTGTACCTTGACCAGCTTCGTTTGAATAAACACCACGCTTCACACCCCAGCCAATGGCTGCCCCAAGACCTGCTTGAGCGGTAAAGGCATCGCTAAAGATCATGCTGATGATGCCTGGTAGTTTTTCAAAGTTAAATAGAATGATCAATACCGCCATCAAGATGTAGCCAAGCGCCATAAATGGTACAACAAATTCAGCCACACGAGCGATACGCTTGATACCACCGAAGATGATTAGGCCAAGTAGGACAACCACGACCAAGGTGACGATTAGGGTATTCATACCGATGTCACCAAAAGATGTCGCGACCAGTTCACCTTCACCAGTGATACCAGTGATGGCTTTGACAACGCCGTTCGCTTGTACGCCTGGTAGGAATAGACCGCACGAGATCACAAATGAGATGGCAACTAAGATGCCGTAAGCTTTACCGATGCTGCCACCGAAGAATTTTTCGAAATAAAAGGCAGGGCCACCACGGTACTGACCATTGTCATTGATCTTATAAATCTGACCAAGGGTAGATTCGACATAAGCAGTTGACGCACCCAAGAATGCCACCACCCACATCCAAAATACTGCGCCTGGGCCACCAAAACCGATCGCCGCTGCGACACCAGCAATGTTACCCATACCAACACGGCCTGACAGTGCGACGACCAATGCCTGAAATGAGCTAATACCTTCTGGAGATTCGTTACGAGCAAAAAGCAGGCTGATCATTTCTTTAAAATGACGAACCTGCATAAAACGAGTGAGAATAGAAAAGAAAAGACCGGCTGCCAAGCACAAATAAATCAGCGCAGGGCTCCAAATAATGCCGTTAAGTGTGTTAATCATGCTTTCCATAAGCATATCCTTCAACTTATTTTGCACCAACTTGTGATGCTAACATCAATCCGACCATCTAAAGATCATCTCGTCGATGAATAAGATAACCTTTAGATGATCAATCCATTTGCCCCAAATTGTGTAACAAAATTTAACCAATTAAAGCTTGGCTGAAACAAACACAATTTGGATTGTTGCAATTTGCCATAAAATCGTGATAAAAGCTAGTAAAAATTTTAATAATTCGTAAAAATTTGTGAATTAAGCGCCTTGCATGAGAAAATCTCATCACAAAATTTTGTCAATGACAGGTATGGTTCATGGCTCAACTTTTGAATCAAGCGATGATAAAAAGGCGGCTTTTTGTTATTTTTGGTAAGTTTTATTGAAAAAGCTGCGCAAAGACTGTATTTTAATAAGCAGCTTATTCTTATTACAGATACACAGATTTTGAATCTGACTATTTGACTGTATATCAACATTGATGTGGCTTGCCACGATTTTATGGAGTTGTCATGAAAAAGAATTTACTGGTTTCGCTTATGCTGGCATCGACGCTTAGCTTGTCTGGTTGTGGTTATAATGCCCTACAAGCTCAAGATGAACAAACCAATGCCGCTTGGTCTGAGGTGGTAAACCAATACCAACGCCGTGCTGATTTGGTGCCAAACTTGGTGCAAGTGGTGGAGCGCTATGCGTCGCATGAGCAGGCGGTATTTAGTGAAGTGGCCGAGGCTCGTGCGCGCGTCGGTAGTGTGCAGCTCACGCCAGAGGCATTAAACGACCCACAGGCGATGGCTCAATATCAAGAAGCTCAAGGTCAGATGACCTCGGCACTATCGCGCTTGATGATGGTGTCTGAGCGTTATCCAGAGCTAAAGGCGGATGCATTATTCCAAGATCTACAAGCGCAGCTTGAGGGTACCGAAAACCGCATTGCCGTCGCGCGCAATCGCTATATCGAAGATGTGCGTACTTATAATACGACAGTTCGCCAATTCCCAACCAACATCACTGCTAAGGTGTTTGGTATGCAAGCCAAGCCAAATTTCACCGTGGAAAATGAAGCTGCCATCTCAACAGCACCAGCAGTGAACTTTGGCAATAACACAAGCAATGCAAACACAGGTAGCGCAGGCACGAACAACGCCGCAGCGCAGTGATGCCTTGCTTTAAATTCACCTAAGATATGGGAAACCAAGATGCCACCACAGTTGTCATCTGTAAAATCAGCAATGCAGCAATCGATGTTTAAGATGCGATCGGCGATGGCTATGCTCTTAATATCGACGGCATGCGCATTGCCTGCTGCGGCTCAGACAGCCACAGCCGCTGCTGAAAGTTCTTCAAATATCGCCACAGCTTCAGCTGAAGATGAACTGACAGGCGCGATCATCGCGGGTCGTCAAATACAAGGCGCAGCGGCCGATTCACCGCTGGCTGAGTCGGTTAGAGAGTTTGGCGGTGTGATGCATGAGATGACTGATGAGGGTGACCGGGCGGCTACAGCGACTTCGTCAAACAGTCAGACGCTGCCGACCTCACAAGCACAGGCGGTGACGCATGACAAGCTGATCTTAAATACGCCGGTCGTCGATGCTGCCAAGATATTAACGCCAGCTGAATACATGCATCTGACTGAGCAGCTGCAAAAAATCCATCAAGATAAGCTTGCCCAAGCTGCGCTGGTCATTGTACCGACGACAGAAGGCATGGATATTTTTGATTATGCACTGGCTGTGGCAGATCGATGGCAGTTGGGTCAAGCCGATACCGATGATGGCTTATTAATTGCTGTGGCGATCAATGATCGAAAGTTGCATATTTTGACAGGCTATGGCTTAGAAGGTGTGCTGCCTGATGCTGCCTTAAATCGCATCATCCGTGAGGATATTACTCCTGCCTTTAAAACAGGCGCTTATGCTCAAGGGCTGTCAGCTGGCATCGCCCGCATTGATGAAAGACTGCGCGCTGATCCTGAATCATTGGCTCGCGCAGATGCGCAAGCTGCATCAGTCAGTGATGAGTCGGTTGGCGTGGATTTGATTGGCTTATTTATCATCGCGCTGATTGCAGGTTCATTTTTGGGCGCGATATTGGGCAGATTCTTGGGAGCGACCATTGGCGCTGGCGGTTTTGTGGCGCTGGCGGTGATGGGCGGATCGAGCCTATTTTTGAGCATCATTGCCGCGGTGATTTTATGGGTATTCATCTTGGCACGCGGCATTGCATTACCGACCTCTAGCGGCGGATTCGGTACTGGTGGTCGCGGTGGTGGCTTCGGCGGCGGCTTTGGCGGTGGTGGATTTGGTAGCGGCGGCTTTGGCGGCGGCGGTGGTGGTTTCGGCGGCGGCGGTGCAGGAGGTTCTTGGTAATGCAAACAATTCAATCTACCAAAAGCATCGCGCGTTTGATGCGCCAGATGCTGTTTGTGCCATCGTTGCACAATCGTTGGCTGACACCCGATGTCAAGCAGTCTTTGGCCGATACGATCACCCAAGCTGAAATGGGTCATATGGGCGAGATTTATTTGATCATCGAAAATCATTTGCCCATAGCCACCGCATACCAACAAGACTGCCGCGAGCGAGCATTATACTTATTTGCCACGCATAAAGTGTGGGATACTGAGCATAATACTGGTGTGCTGGTGTATGTGAATCTGTGCGAGCATGATCTTGAGATCATCGCCGATAGAGGCATCGATCAAAAGGCTCATGAAGCCTGTTGGCAAAGCTTGTGTGAACAGACACTAAGCCGCTTTAAATCAGGTCAGATGCAGTCAGGTCTGGATGATTTGATACGGCAAATTGGTGAAATTTTGCAGACGCATTATCCAAGCACTGATACACTTGGCAATGAGCTGTCCAACCAAGTCACTTATTTGCGATAAATGCTGCACTCATCAAAGCAAACACGCTATGCTTATCAGTGCGTAATATGTGCAATAAAGGATCAATGCAATGTATGAATGGATGTGGCTCATCGGTCTGTGCTTGTTGCTGCTTGTGCTGTTTTTGCTTGCGCTATTAAAGCCTAGGCTGCATAAACCAACCGAAAAGTCTTCCAAAAAGCTCATTATGCAGACTACTAATACACACAGCCAAAAGCTAAAAACCCAGCTGGCTGGGCATCTGTCAGATTATACGATTGAGGCTAAATCCAATCGTTTGCTGATCAGTCGAGACGGCTCACAGATCGCCATCATCACCCTCGATGATCATGCTGTGATGCGCGAGCGCTTGCTCGATGAGGTGCTGGTTTTATCGGTGCCAACACGCGTTGGATCATCGCAGCTGGCACAGATCAGCGATCAGGTGCGTCAGCATGCAGCAAAGCTAGGACTATCTGATCAGATCTGATAACTGTGATGTGCTTGAAAGTGGGCAATAAGACGAATAATTTCATCAAATACTGCTTGCATATCACGACAAATTTTAGTAAAATATCGCCTTATTTTGCATCCTTGTCGTGTTCGTTATCAAGTGCTATCAAGGGATAGCCACGGCACACAGGTTTATCTGGAGAACTCAAGATGTACGCAGTAATCAAAAGTGGCGGTAAACAACACCGTGTTAGCGTTGGCGAGACTTTGAAAGTTGAGCTACTAAAAGCTGAAAAAGGCGCAACGCTAAAAATCGAAGAAGTGCTAATGGTTGTCAATGGCGCTGACATCAAAATCGGTGAACCGCTAGTTGCTGGTGCGAGTGTAGAAGCTGAGGTGGTTGATCATGGTCGTGGCAAGAAAGTGCGTATCGTTAAGCACCGTCGTCGCAAGCACTACCACAAAGAGCAAGGTCACCGTCAATGGTTCACTGAGCTAAAAATCAAAGCCATCAACGCTTAATTCACCACATTAGTATTTGATACCTAGAGCGCACTCAACGGTATCCCAATAGGAGATATTCTCATGGCACATAAAAAAGCCGCAGGTTCTACTCGTAACGGTCGTGATTCTAACCCAAAAATGCTTGGCGTAAAAGTATTTGGCGGTCAAGATGTCGTTGCTGGTAACATCATCGTTCGTCAGCGTGGCACTGAATTCCACGCAGGCGAAGGCGTTGGTATGGGTCGTGACCACACACTATTCGCTTTGACCGAAGGTGTGGTTAAGTTCGAAACCAAAGGTCAATTTGGCCGTCGCTATGTTTCTGTATTGGCTAAATAATTTTAGTTAATCGGCACACAGCCAAGACTCATCATGATCCGTCATGATGGGTCTATTTTGTTTATAGCGTTTGATAATTTTATTAAATTTGATGTATTCATACAATCAATCATAAATCAATGAGTTACTCATGATCGATCATGTTTTGATGGCGTTTGGCATCACTTTGGCAGCTGGACTTGCCACAGTGCTGGGTAGTGCCTTGGTCTTTTTTCAAAAAACTCCAAGCCCGAGGGTGTTGGCATTTGGCCTGGCTTTTGCAGCCGGTGCGATGGTATTTGTATCCTTGACCGAGATTTTTGGTAAGTCGGTGGATAGTTTTAGCGAAGTGAGTAGCGCAGGCTTTAGCTGGGCGACGGCGGCATTTTTGACTGGTTTGCTTGCCATCTTGGCGCTTGATCGCTTGATCCCCAATCCACATGAGACACTCGATGTTAATGATCCAAGATTTTTGGATAAAAATCAAAGCTACTTAAGACGCATCGGCCTGATGTCGGCCTTTGCCATCACAGCGCATAATTTTCCAGAAGGGTTGGCGACTTTTTTTGCTACCCTTGAGAGCCCGACACTGGGTACGCCATTGGCATTTGCGATCGCTGTGCATAATATCCCAGAGGGTATCTCGATCGCAGCTCCGATTTATTTTGCGACACAGAATAAGCGGCTGACGGTCTTGGCGTGTCTGATCTCAGGTCTGGCTGAGCCATTGGGCGCGGTAATGGGGTATTTTATACTCAAGCCATTTTTATCGCCAGAGATTTTTGGCTGGGTGTTTGGCATCATCGCTGGGGCGATGGTATTTTTGGCGATGGATGAGCTGCTGCCTGCCGCCAAGCGATATTCAGATGGTCATGAGACGGTGTATGGCCTGGTGGGCGGCATGGGGGTGATTGCGATCAGTTTGGCGCTGTTTAATTTATAAGCCATCAATCGCAACGCTGCTGTACTTGTCGTACTGGATTCTGCCTCGGTGTAGTACATAAAAAAGCTCAATAAAAATTGAGCCTTTTTTTGATGTGTATGAGCGATTATTGACCGATCCATTGGCGGATTTTTTCACGCTCTTCATCGCTGGCATTGAGCCACAGCTGCATAAATCCATCCAAATTATCAGGATTGGCACGCGCTGGTGCTGGAGCTGGTGCTTGAGTGGGCGCTGGGGCTTGGCTATTGATGGCGGCGATGGCTTTTTGATTTGAGCTGACCGCCGATTCACCACGACCAAACAAGCCGCCAATGGTGCCTGTGATGCCACTAAGAATACCAGTGCGAGTTTCGCTGATGCTCTCTTGGGTGACGATGGTGCCATTGTGGCTAACAGCTAGGCTAGGCGCTTTGGCGTATTCTTTGGCAGCGGTGTAGTTATTTGGCTGATTTGGCATGATGAGCTGATAAGTTTGGTTATCCGCCAAATCCGCGGTGACGGTGATATTGCCAGATTTTAGGTAATCATGCTCGTTATTGCGCAGGTTAAATAGGCGGTCATAGCGCGCCGTGATCACATGGCGACCTGGCTCAAGGGTGAAATTTTGTTGTAGTGGCTGCAGCAGACCGTGACGAACCTCTTGACCATTGATGGCAGTGACTTTGATATTATCATCAACTTTCAGTTGTACTTGGGCTAGAGCAGCGGTGCTGATTAAGCTGCTGGCCAATAAAGTGAGCGCGATTTTTTTCATGAATTATCCTTGTGGCTTTGGTTGAAATGTCGCTTTGGCTAAGATCTCGACAATTATGCATAACATAGCATTATTTATAAGATTTTACCAGTCATTTCAAATGCTGTTGATCGGCAGTATGATACTAAGTCAATGGCGCAACTCTGCTGCAGCCGATGGCATCAAGTCGCTTTCGCCAATTTCTAATAAAAAAGTCTGGTGTAAGATGAGGTTTTTGGCCTCGGTGATGGTTTTTTTGGGGATTTGTACGCGTGATAAACGGGTCAGTAGCGGACGAATCTGATCAAGCACGGTGTTGATATCGCCAGCATTGCGTGGGCCTTCGTGCAATAGATAATCAAAAATCTCAGCAGGCAGCTTCCAATTTTTCTTTTTTAGGATGGTATCAAGTAAGATGCGACGATCCTCGACATCATCGTGATCTGGCAAAGTCAGCATTGGTGCTAACGATAAGCGCGTGTGCAGGTCCAGCAGGCCGATTTGTAACTCGCGTGCTGTGTCATCAGCAAAATATAAAATCTGCTTTTGGTGTTCGCGAATGCGATTGATCAGATGAAATAGGCCTTCTTGCCATTCATAGCTTAGGCGCACCAGTTGCAAATCATCGACGATGATCAGATCAAACATCTCAAGACCGACCAACGCGGTGGCGTGAGGATCTTCTTCGATGAGTTCAGATAAGTTTAGGCTGATGGCGCTTCTGCCAGTCATGGAGGTAAAATGATCATAAATGGCGTTGGCCAAATGCGTCTTGCCAAAGCCCAAAGCACCGACCAAAAAAAGCTCGCGTAAGCTGCCGTGTACCAATTTATCGATGGCGTCTAGAATGGGACGAAAGCTTTCGGAGCGAAAATCATCGAGCGACGCTTCAGGCCGAATGTCGAGATTGAGTGAATTTTGGATCGCTTGGGTCATGTGACAGCCTTATTTTTGGCCATCAAAATGGCGTAAGCGGCGTTTATAATTATCGTTCGCTGCTTAAGTTTTGATGGCTAAAATATCAGTTCTGGTGTTTTTTTGGTATGTATATATACCATATTTTGTGTATGGCAGCAAGTCATTTATCAAAAATTCACAGCTCGTCTTCATCCCATAAGGGTAGCTGCTTGCGACCTTTATGCCATTCGCTGCCCAAATAAGCTTCATAAGCATAATGAAACAGCACATTAATCACTGCCGAGACAGGTAGGGCGATCAGCATGCCAACAAACCCAAACAGCGATGCACCAGCCAAGACCGCAAAAATTACCCATAATGGCGACAGACCGATCTTATCACCCAGTAATAAAGGCTGCAATACATAACCTTCGACTGCCTGACCCACCATAAACGCACCAAAGATCAAGCCCAGTGACACCCAATCCAGCCCAAACTGAAACAATCCTGCGATCAGTGCAGCGATGATGCCAATACCAAAGCCAAGATAAGGCACAAAACTTGCGATGCCAGCTGTGATGCCGATGATCAGACCAAGCTGTAAGCCAATGAGCTGCAGCTGAATGGCATAGACAGCGCCCAATAGCAGCATTACCAAAAATTGACCTTTGGCAAAATTCATCAAAGCATCATCACAGTCTTTGGTGATGCGGACGACTTTTTTGGTATAAGGCTTTGGAATGGCAGATTTCCAAGTCTGTAGCCGTTGATCCCAACCCAGCAAAAAATAAAAAGTTAAAATCGGGATCAACACGACCAAGCCAATATTATTTGCCGCAGTCAGACCTGAGCTAAAGACTTGTTTGACCAGTCCTTGGACATCGGTGACTTGATAGTTATTTTGAAAATAAGTCAGTGCTGTATTGGATATCAAATCCAGATCCAGTGGCAACAGTTCGCTATCGGTGTACTGAGCGATCCAAGTGCGACCTGCGTCATTATACCATGCGATGATGCGCGGCAGTGACTCCCATAACAGCTGCGCCTGCGCCCAGAGCATCGGCACCAGCCAAATGATCAAAGTGCTGGTGACAAAAAAGCAGCTGACATACACCACAGTGATCGCCAAAATCCGAGGCATGATCAATGATAAGCGCTTGACCAAAGGATTTAAAAAATAGGCCAAAATAAAAGCGGCCAAAAATGGTGCAATCACGGTTTTCATCAAAAACAGTGCATATAAAAACACGCACAGCGCGGCTAAAATAAACAAGCGGCGAAAAAATGGATCGATTCTGGCTGGATACATAAAATTGATAACATTAAATAAAAAGTTGCTGGCTATTGTAGGGGATTTTGTTGGGATTTGCATGTAATTTTATGTGTATTTATTTAAAGTCTGGTAATGATAAAATCCCATCTTTATGATGACCTTGCTTAACCATCAACCGCGCCGATCTACTGATAGCCGGTAAAGAGTGATGCCATTGATGCCAAAAATTAGCGATACAATGATAAAGTGAGCAGAAGTTTGTCACAATTGGCAGAAAATGGCGTGTGAAACGATATTTTTGCTCAAAAATTTGGTATAATTCACCTGATAATTTTATTGATGCTAATTCAACTAAGGGCAAATCATGACACAACAAACTTCACTCAGCTACAAAGACGCAGGCGTGGACATTGACGCAGGCGAGGCGCTGGTTTCTCGTATCAAATCAGTGGCAAAGGCGACGACTCGCCCTGAAGTGATGGGCGGCTTGGGCGGCTTTGGCGCATTGTGCCGTATCCCAGCTGGCTATAAATCACCGCTATTGGTCTCTGGTACAGACGGTGTTGGTACTAAGCTAAAGTTGGCACTACAGCTGAATCGCCATGAGACCATCGGTCAAGACTTGGTGGCAATGTGTGTCAATGACCTACTGGTTTGCGGTGCTGAGCCGCTGTTTTTCTTAGATTATTATGCAACAGGCAAACTGGATGTTGATACAGCAGCGACGGTGATCTCAGGTATTGGTGATGGCTGTCAGCTTGCCAACTGCGCCTTGATCGGTGGTGAGACTGCTGAGATGCCAGGGATGTACCAAGACGAAGATTATGACTTGGCGGGCTTTTGTGTTGGTGTGGTCGAAGAATCTGAAGTCATCACAGGCGACAATGTTCAACAAGGTGATGTGCTGATTGCACTGGCATCAAGTGGCGCACACTCAAATGGCTATTCGCTAATCCGCAAAGTCATCGAAGTGA
Organism: Moraxella sp. RCAD0137; assembly: GCF_002894025.1. Lineage (NCBI taxonomy): Bacteria > Pseudomonadati > Pseudomonadota > Gammaproteobacteria > Moraxellales > Moraxellaceae > Moraxella > Moraxella sp. RCAD0137. The sequence continues at coordinate 98,750 of NZ_LTCC01000004.1, read as the reverse complement.
CGGGTACAGATGTGGCGAACGAAAAACTGGGCGAGCGTTCATTGGCGGATGCACTGATGGCACCAACACGCATCTATGTCAAATCAGTCAATGCGCTGCAAAAATCACTGGGCAATGCCAATATCCATGCGATGGCACACATCACAGGTGGCGGCCTGACTGAGAACTTACCACGCGTACTGCCTGAGAACTTGGCTGCTCAAATTGACACATCAAGCTGGGCGTTGCCAGAAGTGTTCCAGTGGCTACAAAAAGGCGGCAACATCGAGACGCTTGAGATGTATCGTACCTTCAACTGTGGCGTGGGCTTTATTCTAGCCATCCCTGCGGACAAGGCTGAGCAAGCGATGAGCGAGCTGGCTGCTAGTGGCGAGACCGTCTGGAAAATCGGTGAAATCGTCGAACGCACCGATAAAGCTGTGGTGTATATCTGATGAGCAATCGCCGTCTAAAAGTCGCTGTGCTGGTCTCAGGCAGCGGCTCAAATCTGCAAGTGATGATCGATGCTATGCAGGCAGGTACCTTGCCCATCGACATCATCGGTGTGATTAGCAATCGTGAAGATGCGTATGCTATCACCCGAGCCAACACTGCCAACATCCCTGTGGCGGTATTGTCTCATGTACCGAGTGGCAAGCGTATGAGTATCGCCACCTTTGAAAAGCATGCTTTGGCTCAGATCGAAGCTTGGTCACCTGATTTGGTGGTGCTGGCAGGCTTTATGCGCGTGCTATCAGCTGAGTTTATCCATGCCGTGCCATGTGCGATGATCAATCTGCATCCGTCACTATTGCCTGCCTATAAGGGGCTGGATACTCATGCACGAGTGATTCGCTCAGGTGATCGGTATCATGGCTGCAGCGTGCATTTGGTGACGCCTGAACTGGATGCTGGACAGGTATTGACCCAAGCTTGGCTGTCTGTCGATGAGCATGATACCGCTGAGGGTCTTGGTAAGCGAGTACAAAAGCTTGAGCATCAGCTCGTACCAGCGACTTTGGATTTGATCGCCAAAAATGTGCTGGAGCTTGATGCCATCAAGGTAGGGCGGATAACTGGACTTTTGAAGTTGCCATTACGATTTTGGCTACATGAAACACAAAAATGATCAAAGGCGTCTTAGGGCGCTTTTTTTATGCTTTGTGTGATGATGCGTATATAAATAAAAACCCTTGGCAATCACCAAGGGCTTCTCGAATATGGCTCCCCAACCTGGGCTCGAACCAGGGACACACGGATTAACAGTCCGATGCTCTACCGACTGAGCTATTGGGGAATGATGGTGGGTCGTGCAGGATTCGAACCTGCGACCAATTGATTAAAAGTCAACTGCTCTACCAACTGAGCTAACGACCCGTTAGCGATACTAGGATAAATGGTGGGTCGTGCAGGATTCGAACCTGCGACCAATTGATTAAAAGTCAACTGCTCTACCAACTGAGCTAACGACCCATTTATCTAGTCGGATACGGTACTCCGTATCGCTAATGTGGTGCATATTATACGCATAATTTTTATGATTGCAAGCATTAATTTGCAAAAAATCCAAAAATTTTCAAAATTTTAGCAAAAAGCACACCAGACCTTGATTTTATTGGATGATATTTGCTGTGCTTCAGTATTAACCACGCATCATAAACCTACGCTGCCATCAGTGCGATTAATTACGACTCAGTGCATCCACAGGATTTAGCTGTGATGCCGAGCGGGCAGGCAAAAAGCCAAATACCACGCCAATCAGCGTTGAGCAGACAAAAGCAGCCACGATGGATAAGGGTGAATACACCACGCTAAAATCTCCACCACCGAATTTATTAATCAGCTCACCGATGGCAAAGGCAAACGCCACGCCCAACACGCCGCCAAGAATACACACAAGCACCGCTTCAATCAAAAACTGCTGCATGATATCACTTTGGCGAGCACCAACTGCCATACGTACACCGATTTCGCTGGTGCGTTCGGTGACTGAGACGAGCATGATATTCATCACGCCGATACCACCGACGATGAGTGAGATGATGGCGATGGACGATACCAGCAAGGTCATCGTGCCTGTGGTGGATTCGACCGTCTGACGGATAGAATCGGTATTCATGATATTAAAATCATCGGTGCCGTGGCGAGATTTTATCAGATCACTGATGGCGGTCTCGGCGACGCTCGATGGTGTCGCATCATCAATCAGCACCACAAAGCGATCAATATAGCTTGTGCCAAGCATTCGATGCATCACGGTGGTGTAGGGCATATAAAGCTGTGGCGTGTTGTTTTGGCGGCCAAAACTGGTGCTTTTGTTGGATAAGACGCCAACCACTTGACCGGGAACTTTGCCGACTAGAATAATCTCACCGATTGGATTGCCTTCACCATTAAAGAAGGTCTTATAAGCATTATTATCCAAGATAATATCTTGGGTGAGCTTATTGACGCTATCGGCAGTGAAGCCTTGTCCCATGACGAGCTTCTCGCCAGTGACCGCCAGATAATCTTTGCCCACACCATTGACACTGGCGGATGCTTCGACATTTTTGTAGCGAGCGGTGACGCTACTATCAACCTGTGGGCTGACGCTTTTGGCATAAGGCTGAGCGGCGACAGCTTCAGCATCGGCAGTGGTGAGATTGTCATGACCGTACTTGCGGCGTGGATCGCCAAAAGGATAACCATCGATGACCGTGATGGTATTGGTGCCCAGCTGATTGATATCGGCTAGAATTTTTTGTTGTGAGCCTTGACCTAGACCCACCACAGAGACCACCGATGCGATGCCGATGATGATGCCGAGCATGGTCAAAAGCGTTCGCATCTTGTGGGCTTTCATGGCGTACAGCGACATTTTGAACGCTTCTTTTAGCCGATCAAAAAAACCAAATAAGGCATTTTTTGTGTCCGGTTTTTGACGTGAATGGTCGCTGTGGCTGATGTTGGTGCGATGGGTGGCGTGCTCGGTGTAGTAGTCGGCGATGACTTGACCATCTTTGAGCTCAATCACGCGTTCAGCTTCGGCAGCAAGCTTAGGATCGTGCGTGACCATGATGATGGTATGGCCTTTGTCCTTGAGTTCGTGCAGGATTTTCATCACTTCGATGCCTGAGTGGCTATCAAGTGCACCTGTCGGCTCATCAGCTAGGATGATGTCACCACCATTCATCAAAGCACGAGCGATGGAGACGCGTTGCTGCTGACCGCCTGAGAGCTGATTTGGGCGGTTTTGGGTTTTATCCCCTAAGCCTAGAGAGGTCAGTAATTCAGCTGCACGAGCGCGACGCTTGGCGGTATCCATACCAGCATAGACGGCAGGGACGGTGACATTATCCAGCGCATTGATATCACCAAGCAGATGATATCGCTGAAAAATAAAGCCAAAATGCTCACGGCGTAATTGTGCCAACTCTTCGGTATCCATTTCATCGACTGAGCGACCAAAGATGGCATAGTGCCCACCACTGGCTTTATCAAGGCAGCCCAAGATATTCATCAAAGTGGATTTGCCTGAGCCTGACTGACCGATGATGGCAACCATCTCGCCTTGGTACAGCGTGAGATTGATGCCGTGCAAGATGCGGATTTGGCTATCGCCAGCTGGAAAATCTCGCACCAAATCACGCACTTCGATCAAAGGTGTCTTGCCTTGATGGGGATTGAGTGTTTGCATCATCATCGCCTTACATCATCGGTGGACGGTTATTGCTTCGGCTTTGGTTGGATGATTGTCCTTGACTTTGTTCGCCAATGACAATGACATCCCCTTTGCTCAGCCCTGATTTGATCTCGGCATTGACACGGTTATCGATACCAACTTCGACTTCGACAGGCTTGGCAAAACCATCTTCGCCAATGATACGAACGGTGCTTTTGCCATCTTTGGTCTCGATGGCAGATGATGGCACGACAAGTACGCCACGCACAGCATTGATGATGATATTGACTTGAGCAGTCATATCGATACGAAATTTACCCTCGCTATTATCCACATCTAAGTAGCCGATATAATACACCGCTGAGTCGGTGCTACTGGTGTCGCTGATGGTCTCAGGCGCAGGTTCGACACCGTTTAAGATAGCATCAAACTGCTGATCGGGATTGCCAATGATGTTAAATCGGGCTGGCATATTTGGGGTGATATTCACCACATCCGCTTCTGAGATTTGGGCGTTGATACGCACACGGCTAAGGTCGGCAAGCGTGACGATGGTCGGTGCTGATTGATTGGCATTGACTGTGGTGCCTTGTTTTTGGTTGATGGCGACGACCGTCCCGTCCATCGGCGCACGAATGGTGGTGTAGCTTAGGTCTTCTTGGGCGGTGATGACATCATTTTGGGCTTTGGTGATGGCGGCTTGTTGGCTGTCAATGGCAAGTTTGGCGTTATTCACCGCTGTGATGGCATTTTGATAATTGGCTTTGGCGGTGGCAAGAGCGGCTTTGGCGACTTCCAGATTTGATCTGGCTTCATCGTATTCTTCGCGGCTGATGGCGTTGATGTCGATGAGACCTGCTAGGCGATTAAAGCTTTGTTCGGCTTTTTTGAGTTCAGCTTGGCGAGTGTCGATGGTGGCTTGGGCGCTTGCGACATCACCTTGTTTGCTTGCCAAATCACCACGCGCTTGATTGAGGCTGGCTTCGGCTTGAGATAGTGATGCTTGGGCGTTTGAGACGGTGTTTTTTTGTTCGACTTGGCTGATTTGGGCAATCAAATCCCCTTTTTTGACCTGATCACCGATCTCGACATACAGCCTGGTGATCTCGCCTGAGACCTGTGCGCCGACTTCGACAGTTTGGATGGCTTTGATTTTACCTGATGCCAGTACGGTGTTTTCGATATCGCCTGTCTCGACAGTGGTTGTCAGATACTCGGGTGCGGTTTGGGTGGGGTTGAATTTTTTATAAACAAAAAAAGCTATGATGGCAAGCACAAGTGCAAGGATAATCCACTTCAAATAACGGCTGAATTTCACGGATTTGAGCGGTTTTGCGGTGGGTTTGGTGGCGGACATGAGTTATCCTAATTATGATTTACAAAATGATGATGTACAAACAGACATAGTGTAACTGAAATTTGGGCGAAATGATAACAATTTTTATTTATAGAAGAATTTGACCAGATGCGAATTATGTAGAGAATTGTTATAATTTTGTAATTTTTATAAATGGGTGTTATGGACAGCTGCGGTCTTTAGGGTTGGTATAAAAATACAAGCTGATGACGACATCATTTGGATGTAGTGATGAGGGTTCGATGCGTAATTCTTGTTGGTTGAGGCAGTACAGTGTCGTAGTCGCATCAGAACCGGTGGTGATTTGCCAGTTGTGTTCGATGGCATTGGTGTGCACAAGCTGAGTCAGCGTTTCGCTCTTGGGATATGAATGGCTGATGCCAACAAAATCCGCACCTTGTTTGTGAGCATGAAAAATGCGTGTTGGTTCGCCCAGGCCTTTGGTAAGCTTAGGCATTTCTTGTTGAAATTCTTGGAAAATCTTTGTGCGATTGGCATAGGGTTTGTCACGGCCATAAGGGCGTTCACCACTGATCACAAAGTGTGCGATACTGATCACAAAGACAATCACTGGCACTATAAAGGCAAAGGGGTGTGTGTTCATACACTTACCTGTAGCACATCCACGCCACAAATCCCCAAAATCAACCGCTCAAGCTGACGCCAGACATTGGCATCGCTGAGTCCTTTGATGCTTTTATCAATCTCATACACATCACTGATGGTATGGTTGATACTCTGCGGGCTTAGGCGATTGGATAGGCGATAATAGCTGTTTTCTTTATTTCGCCAAATGCCAAGGCTTTGGGCATCTTTACCTGCTTGTAGACCTGCAATGGCTTGCAAATCCTTATTAATCGCCCAGAGGATAATGCTGGGCGCGGTGTCGGTTTGCTTAAGATGATGCAGGATTTTGAGTGACTGTATGGCATTTTGGGCGATGAGTGCATCAGACAGATCAAAGACGCTAAAACTACCACCTTCGGTCAATAGCGTCATCAAAGTGTCACTATGAATATGCGTCGGCGTGCTTTGAGTAGGTGCGGTGTGGTTGAATGATAATCGCCACAGGGTCTGATAGGCGGTGAGTAAATCATGCTCGGTATGGCTCATCAATATCCGCCAAGCATCGGTATCAAGCGTCATATTTAGGCGTGTTGCCCAGTAGTGTAAGAGTTCTTGACGCTGCTTTTCGTTATAGATATTGCCATCAATGATGGTGCCATGGGTATCAAACAGCCGAAATGCTTTGGTGGCTTGGGATTTTTTATCTTGCTTGGGTAGTAGCCAAATCAGATGATGGCTGCTATTGCCTGCTTTGACATCATCAGCAAAGCGAGCCAGTGCATCCATCGTATCATTATCAGGCTTATGTTTGCCTGTCACGATGATGGCACTGGATTCGGCAAACAGCGATAGGGCAGACAGCTCATTGATGGCTTCTTGCCACTGCTTGGGGCTATTGAGTTCAATGCGTTTGATGAATTGGCTGTGTGCTTGCCAGCTTGGGCGACAAGCATCGATGAGCCACTGTAGTACCAATGGCTCATCCGAATGCACAAGCCATAATCCGCACAGCTGTTTTGGTGCTTGGGATAGACTTTGGGCAAGTGCCAAAAATCGCTGCTGCATCAGGGATTCTGTACTCTGCCAAGCGTGTAGTATTGTTCAGCGATGCGATGAGCTAGGCTGTTTTGCAGCCAGATTTTGGCTTGTTCGCCTTGTTGATCACTGGTGGCGACACTTGCTTCGTTGTACTGATAGCTGCGTTCGACTTGCACGGTATGGGTGTGTGTTTGGTCAGTCAGCTGATAGCTGACATCGGCGGTCAGCACCAAACGAATCTCGGTCAGCACGCCAAGCAGCTTGTACTCACGATAGCGCAGGTTGCTGATTTTGATGTGTTGGCTGGCAGTGTCATCGGTTACGATGCCAAGCTGAGCCAGCTGTGTGCTAAGCTTGGGCTTAAGTGCAAAGGCCACCGCGTCATTGTCAGTGATCAGTGCTACTTGGGTATGATGCGGTGCCAGTTGCACGCCAGTATTACCGACGCCACGCAGACCAAAGCCACAGGCGGTCAGTGTCATGACACTCACCGCAACTAAGCTTGCTTTGATTAGATGATTGATTTTCATTAGCTACCTGCCACCACGAAGCTGATCAGTTTATTTGGCACGACGATTTCTTTTTTGATTTCGCCGGTGATGAACTTAGCAACACCTTCTAGTGCTTTGGCTTCACGGATCAGCGTATCATTATCAGTGCCAACAGCGACTTCCATCTTGCCGCGTACTTTACCATTGACTTGTACGACCATCGTGATGGTGTCATTCACCAGTGCTGATTCATCCAGAGCTGGATAAGTGACTGTGCGAGTGTCCACACCAAGCTCATTCAATAGATACTCACCGACATGTGGTGCGTATAGCGACAGCATGGCAAGCAAAGCATGGATGGCTTCGTGGCGTACTGCCAGCTCATTATCGTTTGTTGCCTCAAAGCTTGCAATCTCATTGCACAGCTCCATCAGGCTAGAGACTGGTGTATTTAGTGCCAAATGCTCACCTAGGCTGACATCGATTTTGGCGATGGTTTCGTGTGTCTTGCGGCGTAGGTCTTTGGCAGCTTTTGATAAATTGGCTTTATCGATATCGCCAACGGCTTTATTGCTGATGGCGTCAATATGTTCGCCAACGGTACGCCATACTTTTTTGACAAAGTTATGCGGGCCTTTGAGTGCTGAATCTGACCATTCGAGAGTCTGATCAGCAGGGGCGGTGAATAGCGTGTATAGACGCACTGTGTCCGCACCGTATTGCTCGATGATTTCTTGTGGATCGACGCCGTTGTTTTTCGACTTACTCATTTTCTCGATTTTGCCGATGATGACAGGTTCGCCATCAGCTTTGAGTGTCGCGCCACTGACTTCAGTACCATTCATCACAAGGTCGATCTCATGTGGGAAATAGTATGACTTTGAGCCATCAGCATTTTCACGATAATACGTGCCAGCCAGCACCATACCTTGGGCAAGTAGATTGGCAAATGGCTCATCACCGCTCACCAGGCCCTCATCACGCATCACCTTGTGGAAGAAGCGTGCGTATAGCAAATGTAGGACAGCGTGCTCAACACCGCCAACATACTGATCCACAGGCAGCCATTTGTCAGCTGCAGCACGGTCAATCATTTGCGTGTCGTCATGTGGGCTGGCAAAACGCTGTGCATACCAGCTAGACTCCACAAAAGTATCAAAAGTATCTGTCTCACGCTCGGCAGGCTGACCGCATTTTGGGCAGGTGCAGTTGATGAATTCTGGCATATTTTTGAGTGGATTGCCACGACCATCAGGGATGACATCGGTCGGTAGCACCACTGGCAAATCCGCTTCATCGACAGGGACAGTACCGCAGTATTCACAGTTCACCATCGGAATTGGGCAGCCCCAATAACGCTGACGGCTCACGCCCCAGTCACGCAGGCGGTATTGAATGGTGGCTTTGCCAAGATTTTTGGCACTGACGATTTCTTCGACTTTGGCGGTGGCATCAGCTGATGATAGACCATCGAGTACGCCTGAGTTGATGCAGTAGCCTGTGTCTTTATCGCCGTACCATTCTTGCCACTCACGGCTGTCGTATTGACCTTGTTTGTCTTTGAAGTCAATGACTTGGGTGATTGGTAGGTTGTATTTATTGGCAAATTCAAAATCACGCTCATCATGTGCAGGTACGCCCATCACCGCACCTGAGCCGTAGCTCATCAGTACATAGTTGGCGACCCAAACAGGAACATTTTCGCCAGTGATTGGGTGGGTGGCAAATAGGCCAGTATCCATGCCGACTTTTTCGGCTTTGGCAAGGTCGGCTTCTGCTACCGAGCCTTGTTTGCATTCGGCACAAAACTGTGCAATCGCTTCATTTTGCTTGGCGGCATATTGTGCCAAAGGATGCTCAGCAGCCACTGCCAAATAGCTGACGCCCATCACGGTATCAGGGCGAGTGGTGAATACACGCAGTACATCGTCATTGCCATCGATGTGATAAGCAAAATCCAGCTCCATACCACGGCTTTTGCCAATCCAGTTGTGCTGCATTGATAGTACTTGTTTTGGCCAATAACCTTCTAGAGTTTTTAGGTCGTCAAGCAGCTCATCAGCATAGTCGGTGATCTTAAAATAGTACATCGGGATGTCGCGTTTTTCGACAATCGCACCTGAACGCCAGCCACGACCATCCACCACTTGCTCATTGGCAAGGACGGTATTATCCACAGGATCCCAGTTTACGGTGGCAAGTTTTTTGTACACCAAGCCTTTTTTGTAGAGTTGTAAAAACAGCCACTGCTCCCAGCGGTAGTATTCAGGCGTACAGGTGGCAAATTCACGAGACCAGTCAATCGATAGACCCAACGCCTTGAGCTGCTCACGCATATTATCGATGTTTTGGAAGGTCCACTTGGCAGGGGCGACCGCATTGGCGATGGCGGCGTTTTCGGCAGGCAGACCGAACGCATCCCAACCCATCGGCTGCATGACATCATAGCCTTTTTGGCGATAATAACGGCTTAGCACATCGGTGATGGCATAGTTACGCACATGACCCATATGCAGTTTGCCACTTGGATAAGGGAACATTGACAGCATATAGCGAGTCGGTTTATCGCTTGGCTCGTTGGTGGTGTGATAGCGTTTGTCATTGTCCCATTGGGCTTGCAACTGGCTTTCGATGCTGGCAAAATCATAATTTTCTAAAGAAATTTTCATGTCTTTATCCAAAATAGCAAATTAAAATTAAATTGTGAAAAATAACATCGTATTATACCGAAAAATGCCAAGAATTTGCTATAATTTGCCAAATTTAACCAAAAAACTTTGGGGGATATGATGACAATCACGGTTTATGGCATCAAAAATTGCAATACCATGAAAAAAGCCTTTGATAAACTGAATGAACTTGGCGTGAACTATGACTTTTTTGATTATAAAAAGCAGGTGCTAAGCGGAAATGAATTTGGCGAATTTGTCCGTATTTTTGGCGACAAAGTGATCAACAAGCAAGGCACTACTTACCGTAAACTTGATGATGACACCAAAGCAGTGCTTGGCGGTGTGGCGGATAGCGATCAGCTTCAAGCGGTGTATGAAATTGTCAAAAATCAACAAAGTATGCTAAAGCGTCCTATCATCATCGGTGAGCATCAAGGTGAGCAGGTGGCTGTGATTGGCTTTGATGATGGTGAATATCAAGCGGTGTTTGGCTAAGCCTACCCAAAAAAAGCGCCATCAGTGTGACGGCGCTTTTTGGCATCAAAGCTGATGTGCGTCTTTGTCATACTCAGGCACTGCCATGCCCCAGTTGGCATAAAAATCAGCCACAAACTCATCAAAGCGGTTTTCTTCGATTGCTTTGCGAATATCTGCCATCAGACGCTGATAGTAGCGTAGGTTGTGGATGGTGGCGAGCTGTGCTGAGAGCATCTCTTTGCACTTGTGCAGATGATACAGATACGCACGGCTGAAGTTTTGGCAGGTGTAGCAGTCGCAGTGCTCATCAAGTGGTGCCAAATCGGTGCGATATTGGCTGTTTTTGATGCGGACGATGCCTTTGTTTTCGCTATTACCTGTGACAAAATAATGTCCATTGCGTGCGTTACGTGTCGGCATGACGCAGTCAAACATATCTACGCCACGGCGTACTGCTTCGACGATGTCAGCTGGCTTACCGACGCCCATCAAGTAGCGTGGCTTGTCGCTTGGCATGGCGCTAGGTAGATAGTTGAGTACGCCGATCATTTCATCTTTTGGTTCACCCACCGACAGACCACCGATGGCATAGCCGTCAAATGGCATATCTAAAAGACCTTTGAGCGATTGTTCGCGTAGATCCTTGTACATACTGCCTTGGATGATGCCAAATAGGGCGTTTTTGTTGCCTAGACGCTGATGTTCATCGATGCATCGTTGCCCCCAACGCAGTGACAACTCAAGTGATTTTTGGGCATCGAGATGTGTTGCAGGATAGGGCGTGCATTCATCGAACTGCATGACGATGTCAGAATTGAGATCATTTTGGATTTGCATCGAAGTTTCAGGGCTTAAAAACACCTTAGCGCCATCAACAGGCGAGCGAAACGCCACGCCTTCTTCACTGATTTTACGCATCGCACCTAGGCTAAATACCTGAAAGCCACCCGAGTCGGTCAAAATTGGTTTATCCCAATTGATAAACTTATGCAAACCGCCAAATTCACGAATGACATCCATGCCAGGGCGTAGCCATAGATGAAAGGTATTGCCAAGGATGATATCGGCACCGATGCCATGAATGTCACGTGGTAACATCCCTTTGACAGTGCCATAAGTGCCCACCGGCATAAAAGCAGGGGTCTGTACATCGCCATGTGCCAGATGTACTGTGCCACGGCGTGCGTGATTGTTACCGCCATCGGTATTATGTAGGGTAAATTTCATAAGTTTCTCTAAATGATTAATTGGATTAAAGCATCATGCACACTTTCTTGGCTGATGCCAAATTTATAAATAATAAATAAGCGAAAAGCCTAAACCGATTTTTCCAAAAACATCGCATCGCCATAGCTAAAAAAGCGATAGTTGTGATGAATGGCGTGCTGATAGGCTTTTTTGATAGAATCAATGCCTGCAAAGGCAGAAACCAGCATCAGTAGCGTTGATTTTGGCAAATGAAAATTGGTCACCAAACAATCCACCACGCCGAAGCGATATGGCGGATAAATAAAGATATTGGTATCGCCTGCATATTCGATCAGCTTGCCATCTTTGTGATGTAAATACGCTGTCTCAAGCGTGCGAGTGACCGTCGTGCCGACAGCGATGATGCGACCGCCATTGGCTTTGGTTTGGTTGATGAGCTCGGCAGTTTCTTTGGGTAGGTGTGCATATTCTGAATGCATCACATGATCACGCACATCGTCTGCTTTGACTGGGGCAAAAGTCCCTGCACCGACATTGAGTGTGACAAAGGCAGTTTTAACGCCTTTTTGTTTTAGTTTATCTAATAAGTCATCATCAAAATGTAGGCTTGCTGTGGGTGCGGCAACACTGCCTGTCTTGGCAGGGTCATGAAACACCGTTTGATAGCGTTCATCATCCATCTCATCAGCATCCCGCTCAAAATAAGGCGGAATCGGCATCTGACCATAGCGATCCAAGTCAGGCAAAATGGGTGCGTCAAAGGCTAGGATAAACAGATTTTCTTCACGACCAAGCACGGTGGCGTGCATTTTGTGATCAGCTAGACTGAGCGTCTGACCGGCTTTGGGCGAGCGACTTGAGCGTACATGGCACAGTGCACGATGGGGCGGATGACCAACTTCATCAGGCAGTAGGCGTTCGACCAGTACTTCAACCACGCCGCCAGTGGCTTTTTGACCATGCAGGCGTGCTTTCATGACTTTGGTATCATTGAGCACCAACAAATCGCCATCTTTTAATAGCTCTGCCAAATCGGTAAACTGCCGATCACTGATGACGCCATCTGCCACATACAAAAGGCGTGAACTGCTACGCTGGTCAAGCGGATGGCGTGCGATCAGTGCTTCTGGCAAGTCATAGTCATAATCGCTGATGAGTACAGGTTGGTCGGTGTGGCTCATGGGGGTATTCATAAATAAAAATGATTATTGTACCAAAAATAAGCCGTTTACTCTAGGGATAGTTTGCTTGTACAAGTGCCAAAATTCATCATTTTTGTTGTGATTTATGCTAAAATTGACAGTAATTTTAAATCTTGAGTAATTTTCTCGGAATTATCCGAGTAATCAGGTGATTATGTTTAATTTATTTAAAAAGAAAAAACCTTTAGATGAACAAGTGCAAGCTGTGCTAGATACCAAAACGCTGTATGGTCAGCCATTTATGAATTTTGTGGTGGATCACACGCTCGATGGCGATGTCTTGACGATGAATATGCGTATTGGCATGAGTGATGATACTGCTGAGCTTGAGCGTGAATATCATGTCCTGCAGCAGACACTGTATCCGATGGGTGTGACCGAAGTGAACATCAATGTATCGATCGCTGAGCAAAGTATCGCCAATGCCAAAGATGCACCCAAGACTTCGCCAAAATCCACAAATCCATCACCAAACTCACAATCAGTGGTGCAGTCTTATCAGCCGCAAACTCAGCAGCAGACGGATACCATCCCGACCCATCAAGCAGAGAATCAGCCTGCCAAAGCTGCACCAAAGCAAAGTGAGCTTGTTGCCCATCCACGCATCAGACACATCGTGGTGGTTGCATCAGGCAAGGGTGGTGTGGGTAAATCTACGACGACGGTCAATCTGGCACTGGCACTGCAAAAGCTGGGCAAAAAGGTGGGTGTGTTAGATGCAGACATCTATGGACCATCGATTCCTGCGATGCTTGGTGTATCGGGTATCAAGCCACAGGTGGAGCATGATCAGTTTGTACCGATCAATGCCGATGGGCTGGCGGTTCTGTCGATTGGCAATCTGATTAACTCAGATGAGACGCCTGTGGCATGGCGTGGTATCAAGGCAACTGGCGCACTGATGCAACTGTACAATCAGACCAACTGGCCGACGCTTGATTATCTACTCATCGATATGCCACCAGGGACGGGAGATATTCAGCTGACTTTGGCACAGCGCATCCCTGTGACGGGGGCGGTGATTGTCACCACGCCGCAGCACATTGCACTGCTTGATGCCAAAAAAGGCATTGAGATGTTTAATAAGACCAATATTCCAGTACTGGGTATCGTAGAAAATATGGCGCTGCATACTTGTAGCCAATGTGGCCATACCGAAGCCATCTTTGGTCACGGTGGCGGTGATGAGATGGCTCAAAGCTATGGCGTGCCACTGCTTGGACAGTTGCCACTGGATGCCAGCATTCGTGCATCGATGGATGAGGGGCAGCCTAAGCGTCTGTATGATGCCCACTTGGGTCAGCATTATTTGGATATTGCTCATGCGGTGATGGATCGGGTGGGTAAATTTGCCAAGCCAGCGACGGACAGATTTTTTTAATGCGGTTATTAAATCCGCCATTTACATGAAAAAAATAAAACCCAAAGCTGATCGTTAGAGCTTTGGGTTTTGGTTTTGGGCTACTGGCCGCACAAGATTTTGGTGATGGCTTGATTGGTCTGATCATCAAAGCCTAAAACTGGCTTGTTGCAGTCGATGCTGATGCCTAGCGGATGTGCGGCAGCGCGGCGCTCAAAAAAATACAGAGTTGCTTTTTTAAGGGCGGGATTGTCGGCGCTGATTTGGATGCTGCGTTTATCGAGTACCACGAACTGAAACACTTGTGGCTTGACATATGACCAAGGCCGAAACCAAGTCTTTTTAGGCACTGTGGCGACCACCACGCTGTCATCTGGCAGCTTGGCGATGGTGTTGTTTGCCCAACTGTATTCGCTGTACACTTGAAAGCCAATCATGCCAATGCCAGCTGCGACTGGCACCAGCCATTTGGGTGTGCCTTTATAAAATAGGCGTATTGGCATCACCAATCCTGCCAATAAAAAACCACAAAAAACCGTTGCCAAAATTTCCCAAAACATCATCGTTATTGTATCCTTTTGTAGAGTTGGTCGTTAAAATGTATAAATAATGTAATTTATTCTTGACACTATTATAGACAAGTTTTGAGTTGAATACCACATGAATTTCAACGATTAATGCAGATTAAATAAAAAAATCACCCAGCTGGCTGAGTGATTTTTTCGGGTAGGGTGAGGATCAATGATCGACCGCAGCACCTGCACCTTTTGGATAACGGACACTTTCTACCAAGTCTTGAACTTCTTTTGGCGGTGGCGGTGTCATTGATGACACGATGAATGCGACCGCGAAGTTGATCAATGCACCGATGGTACCAAATGATAGTGGTGAGATGCCCATGATCCAGTTGGCTTCAACATTCTCAAAGGTGTTTGTGCCTGGAATGAAGAACCAGCCCATGTACAAGAATACATAGATACAGGTAATTGCACCACCAACAATCATACCCGCTGTTGCACCTGCTGAGTTGATGCGTTTTGAGAAAATACCCATCATCAATGCTGGGAACAGCGTCGATGCAGCGATACCAAAGGCAACAGCAACAACTTGCGCGGCAAAGCCTGGAGGATTGATACCTAGGTAAGTTGCCACTACAATCGCAACAGTCATCGAGATACGAGCAGCCATCAGCTCACCTTTGTCGGTGATGTCAGGCTTGATGGTTTTCTTGATCAGATCATGTGAGATCGCAGATGAGATCGCAAGTAGTAGGCCAGCAGCAGTAGATAGCGCAGCAGCCAAGCCACCAGCAGCAATCAAACCGATCACCCAGCTTGGTAGGTTCGCGATTTCAGGGTTTGCTAGTACCAAGATGTCGTTATTTACGGTCAATTCATTACCAGCCCAGCCTTTTTCGGCAGCAACAGTGGCATTGAACTCTTCATTCTTGTCATTGTAGTACTGGATACGACCATCGTTATTCTTGTCTTCGAATTTTAGTAGGCCAGTATTTTCCCAGTTGACCATCCACTCAGGACGCTCAGCGTGTACCAGTGCAGGCGCATCACGACCTTCTGGATAGACGGTGTTGATGATATTCATACGAGCCATCGAACCTACGGCAGGTGCAGTGGTGTATAGCAATGCGATGAAGATCAAAGTCCAGCCTGCTGAGGTACGCGCATCAGAGACTTTAGGTACGGTGAAGAAACGGATGATGACATGAGGCAGACCCGCTGTACCAATCATCAATGACATGGTCAATAAGAACATGTTCAGCTTATTTGGCACATCGGCAGTATATTGTTCAAAGCCCAGATCAGTCACGAGCATATCCAATTTTTGAAGGATAGGGGTGCCGCTGGCAACATCAGTACCGAACATGCCCAGCTGTGGAACTGGATTGCCAGTCAGCTGCAGCGAGATGAAGATGGCAGGTACGATATAAGCAATCATCAAGACCACATACTGTGCCACCTGAGTGTAGGTGATGCCTTTCATGCCGCCAAGCACCGCATAGAATAAAACAACAACAGCGGCGATGATTAGACCAGTTGTGCTATCGACTTCCAAGAAACGCGAGAACGCCACACCAGCACCAGTCATCTGACCGATCACATAAGTGGTACATGCCAAAATCAAGCACACGACAGCGACCAAGCGAGCGGTCTTGGAGTAGAAACGATCACCGATAAAGTCAGGTACGGTAAATTTACCAAACTTACGCAGATATGGAGCAAGAAGCAGTGCCAGCAGTACGAAACCGCCTGTCCAACCCATCAAATAAGCAGAAGCTGCATAACCACCCATCGCAAGCATACCAGCCATGGAGATGAATGATGCTGCACTCATCCAGTCAGCAGCGGTCGCCATGCCATTGACGACAGGGTGAACACCGCCGCCGGCGACATAGAATTCTTTGGTTGAGCCAGCGCGCGCCCAAATCGCAATACCGAAGTATAGCGCGAATGACAGGCCTACAAAGATAATGTTAATCCAAAACTGACTCATGGGTTAGTCCTCCTTGACCCCGAAGCGTTCTTCAAGCTTGCTCATTTGCCATGAGTAGAAGAAAATCAATACGATAAAGCACAAAATAGAACCTTGCTGACCGAACCAAAAGCCCAAATCAGAACCGCCAAATTGAATGTTGGCAAGTAGTGGGCGTAGCCAAATCGCAAAGCCATGAGAAACCAAAGCCCAAATTGCTAGGCAAATCGTGATAATGCGGATATTGGCAGCCCAATAGCCTTTTAGATCATGGTGTTCGTGTTGTGACATACATCACTCCTTATAAAGGAGCAGGGAGAGAGTGTGATATGATCTTCTGCCGCTATCCCTGCTTGTGTTAATCCTTTTTATAATCTGATCGCCGCCAATTTAGAATTCATTGGATTTAGTTAGACAATTCAGACAGTCATAGAATAGCACAACTGTTTTGAATTGCAATATGTATGTATGATTTTTTTTCAAAAAGTTTCTGCCATGTATCGATTATTTTTATGGATTAATGAGTGCACAGGTGTATCATTGATAGACTTACCCATTGCAAATTCACATCAAAAAAAGAGCCCTTGATCACTCAAAGGCTCTAGAGCTCACACGCTTATCTGCTCAGTTCGATCTTAGGTTCAACAACCAAAGCATCAGGGTCGCCCGCGACGCGCTCACGCTTGACAAACAAGAAGAATGCGATGGTAGTTAACAGGGTCAAGCCAATGCCGATGTACACAGACAGCTGATATTCAAGGCCAAAGCCAATTTGGTTATAAGCCAAGAATGTGTAACAAGCTGCACTCATAAAGATCGCTGGAATGGTGCAAATCCAGTGGAATTTGCGATAGCGATACAGATAGCCTGCTGCTGTCCATAACATGACCACAGCAACCGTTTGGTTTGCCCAGCTAAAGTAGCGCCATAGGATCTGAAAGTCCACTTTTGAGACGATAAAGCCAATGACAAACAGCGGAATGGCAATCCATAAGCGCTTAAGCAAAGTGCGCTGTTCCATATTAAAGAACTCAGCGATGATAAGTCGTGCAGCACGAAATGCCGTATCGCCCGAGGTGATCGGCAGCACCACGACACCAAGCACCGCAAATATACCACCGATGGCACCCAAGAAATAGATCGAGCTGTCATAGACCACTTTTGATGGTGAACCAGCCGCGATGGCTTCTTGAAGTGAAACCAAATCAGGATAAAATGACATGCCAACAGCACACCAAATCAGTGCAATGATACCTTCAGCGATCATCGCGCCATAGAAGATGAATCGACCTTCAGACTCGTTCATCGCACAGCGCGCCATCAAAGGTGTCTGAGTGGCGTGAAAGCCTGACAGCGCACCACAGGTGATGGTTAAAAATAGCAGTGGCCAAATCGGCAAATCGCCTTTTGGTTGTAGATTTGACATGAATTTTTCAACAGACAAGCCATCAATCGAACCAAAGAAAGACACAGCGCCAGATCCCAGATGGTTGCTGACTAGGCCATACATCATGCCAAGTGACATAAATAGCAGCAGACCGCCAAAGAATGGATAAATGCGGCCGATGATCTTATCGATTGGCAGCAAAGTCGCGATGATATAATAGATAAAGATGATCGCTGTCCAGACAACCAAAATTGTCTCTTTGGTCATGCCAAATGCTGTCGCACCATCTGCAGTTGTCGCAGCGGCAGCAGCGGAAATCTCTTCAGCGTTATTTACTGAGATCGTGCCATTGGCCGCAGTGCCAAACACATCCATGGTAATGGTACTCATCAGCTGAGCAGGGCTTGCCACGAACACCACGCCGACCAACACCAGTAGCACCACCGCCAAGACATTGATAAATGCCTTAATCGGTGCGCCCAAATATTTACCCGTCAAATAAGGCATCGACGCACCGCCGTTACGCACTGAAAGCATGCCGCACATATAATCATGTACCGCACCGGCAAAAATACAGCCCAAAACGATCCATAGCATCGCCACAGGACCGTATAACGCACCCAAAATCGGACCAAAAATCGGCCCTGTGCCAGCGATGTTCAGCAGCTGGATTAGCCAGATTTTGGTTTTTGACATGGGAACATAGTCCACGCCATCAGCCATGGTATAGGCAGGGGTGTTTTTGTTGGGGTTGATGACAAAGATTTTCTCAACCACTTTGCCGTAAATAAAATAGCCGACAAGCAGCACGGCGATACAAAAAAAGAACCATAACATGAATTAATCATCCAAAATGATGGGCGCTCGCCCAATGATAAAAGTCGCCAGCTTCCACAGGCAATTCACGATAAAACTTCAAATTTACATAACATAGCGAAATTTATGGGCATTGTAAAGTAAATTATGTGTTTTTTATCTGTTTGTATGCATATTTTTCAATTGTGACTAAAGCGTGGTGAGTTTACGCTTTGGCGAGCATAAAAATCGCCCATTGATGGCTACCAATGGGCGATTGTCAGTACTGGCTTATGATTTATTCATAATTATCGATACTTGGGCAAGAACAGATCAAATTCTTGTCGCCATAGACATCATCCACACGACCGACTGATGGCCAGAATTTGTGTGCTTTGATGTAGTCTAGTGGGAAAGCAGCTTCAGTGCGGCTATATGGGCGATCCCATTCACCAGTGACGACTGCTTGGGTGTGCGGTGCGTTCACCAGTGGGTTGTTGTCCGCTGTCCAGCCGTCGGTGCCTGCTTGTACTTTTAGGGCTTCTTGTTTGATTTGCTTCAATGCTGAGATAAAGCGGTCAAGCTCATCTTTGCTCTCAGACTCAGTCGGCTCAATCATCAAGGTGCCTGCCACAGGGAATGACATGGTCGGTGCATGGAAACCATAGTCCATCAGACGCTTGGCGATGTCAGTCTCAGTGATGCCAGTTTCTGCTTTGAGTGGGCGAATGTCGATGATACATTCGTGTGCGACTCGGCCATTTTTACCTGTGTATAGCACTGGATAGTCAGTAGATAGCTGGCTTGCCACATAGTTGGCGTTGAGTAGCGCTTGCTTGGTCGCTGCCAATAGACCATCACGACCCATCATGGTGATGTACATCCATGAGATCGGCAGGATGCTTGCAGAGCCGTACGGTGCTGCTGAGACAGCAGATTGACCTTCGACAGCATTATGCACAGGGGCGACGCTGTGGCTTGCGATGAATGGCGCTAGGTGTTTTTTCAGACCAATCGGACCCATGCCAGGACCGCCGCCGCCGTGTGGGATACAGAAGGTTTTGTGCAGGTTCATGTGTAGCACGTCCGCACCGACATCAGCAGGCTGCATGATGGCGACTTGGGCGTTCATGTTAGCGCCGTCCATATAGACTTGACCGCCATGAGCGTGGATTAGATCACAGATATCACGGATGCCTTCTTCAAACACGCCATGCGTCGATGGATAAGTAATCATCAAGGCGCCTAGGTTGGCACTGTGTTCTTCACACTTGGCTTTTAGGTCATCAAGATCAACATTGCCTTGCTCGTCGGTTGCTACGACGACAACTTTCATACCCATCATCTGAGCGGTAGCAGGGTTGGTACCGTGTGCTGAGCGTGGGATTAGGCAGACGTTGCGGTCGGTTTGACCTAGGCTTTCGTGATAGCGGCGAATAGCAAGTAAGCCGGCATATTCACCAGATGCACCAGAGTTTGGTTGCATACTGATTTCATCAAAGCCTGTGATGGCTTTTAATTGGTCTTGTAGGCTGTCAATCATCTCAATGTAGCCGACCACTTCGTCGCGTGGTGCGAACGGGTGTACATTAGCAAACTCATTCCAAGTGATTGGTAGCATTTCGCTTGTAGCGTTTAGCTTCATGGTGCACGAGCCAAGCGAAATCATCGAGCGGTTCATCGCCAAATCTTTGTCTTCTAGCGATTTTAGATAGCGTAGCATCTGATGCTCAGTGTGGTGGCTGTTGAATACAGGATGGGTCAAAATGTCATCAGTACGCACTTGTGAGCCAAGCACTGATTTGACTTCACCTAGAGCGCCAGCGACACCAAAGAACCCACAAAGGGCGTTAAATTCTTCTTCGTCAGTCAGTTCGTTAAACGCTACTGAAATGCGAGTATCGCCATCACGCCATAGACTATAGCCTGCCGCTTTGGCAGCTTGCATGATGCCATCGGCAGCCGCTTTGTCCGCTACATCCACAAGCACGGTATCAAAGAATGTACCATGTACGACAGCGAATTTGGCTTTGACGGCGTCACTAAACGCCACCGCCAGTGCATGAATGCGAGTGGCAATGCGTTTTAGTCCCACTGGGCCATGATAGACGGCGTACATACCTGCTAGGTTGGCAAGTAGTACTTGAGAAGTACAGATGTTTGAGTTGGCTTTCTCACGGCGGATATGCTGTTCACGAGTCTGTAGTGCCATGCGTAGAGCAGTATTGCCTTGTGCATCGATAGATACACCGATGATACGGCCAGGGGCGGAACGCTTATCTTTATCTTTGAACGCAAAATACGCTGCGTGTGGACCGCCAAAGCCCATTGGGATACCAAAACGCTGTGTGCTACCCAGAGCAATATCAGCGCCCATCTCGGCAGGTGATTTAAGCAGTACTAGGCTTAGGATGTCGGCTGCCACGATGGCATAAGCGCCTTTTTCTTTGACTGCTGAAATGATGTCAGTCAAATCAACGACATCACCTTCTTTGCCGACATATTGGAAATATGCACCAAAGAAATCACCATTTTTGGCGGTGTCAAAGTCGCCCACGACCACATCCCAACCAAAGTACTTGGCACGAGTGCGGATAACATCTAGGGTTTGTGGATAAGTGCGTTCATCAACAAAGAACTGCGTTGATTTTGACTTACTGACACGGTTTGCCATCGCCATCGCTTCAGCGGCGGCGGTTGCTTCGTCCAGCAGTGATGCACCTGCCAAATCCATACCAGTCAAATCAATACAGACTTGTTGGAAGTTTAGCAAAGCTTCAAGACGACCTTGAGCGATTTCGGCTTGATACGGGGTGTAGGCAGTGTACCAGCCCGGATTTTCTAGCACATTGCGCTGAATGACTGCAGGTAGGCGAGTTGGTGCATAGCCTTGACCGATGTAGCTTTTTGAGACGGTGATTTTGTTCGCCATTTTGCGTAGTTTGGCAAGCGCATTGTGCTCGCTCATCGCCACTGGCAAATCAAGCTCTTTGCCCAAGCGAACTGCTTTTGGGACGACAGCGTCAATAAAGCTGTCCATATCATCAAAGCCAACAGCTTTTAGCAGGGCTTGTTGTTCGCTTGCGTCCTTGCCAAGATGGCGATGAACGAACGCATTTTCGTAAAATAAATCGGAAAAGGTGTTAAATGACATAATTTATCCTTTTAGGGTTAGTAATCAGAATAGCTTTGTAATAATTTCACTTCATTGGGTGAATTATCCCAAAAAAATTGTATGTCATTTTTGTCAAAAGAACCCATAATGACCATGCCACAATCATCATCTTTTTCAAAAATATCATAATAAACCAAATCGCCATTTGTGTCATAAAATGATGTTTTGGCTTTTTTATCAACTTCAATCCATTCTGTTTTTTGAGATTGGGTTAAAATTAATTTATCATTGAGTTTGCGATAATCTTCAAAACCATTTTCTGTGTATTGACGCATGCCAAGAATGGTAATATGGTCTGGTGCAAATACAACATCAGCAATGTGCTTTCCGTCTGAATTGTATTCGGATAACTCATCTTGAATGATGTTGTTGTCTTTGTCTAAAACCAAAATGCGACAAGTTACATCGTCAGCATTGCGATAATAAATTTTAATGAAATCATCGTAATCTAAAATTTCTGTTTGCATTTTTTACCTTCGTTTGTCCAAAATCTATTTATCTAAAACCTGCTGCATTGGCTTCTGCTTTGTTTGGCTTTGTTGGAGCTGCTTTTGTAGACCACGTTGTTGCATCTTTCGATACATACTTTCCGCATTGTGCCAACTTAGCATCGGTAATATATGTACTTAATATACTTCTTTGCTTTTCGTACATTTGAATATGTCCTTGATAGGAGCCGTAGGTTGGATGTGCATTTTTGACACTATTATGTTTTGCATGCAAATTATATCTATCAAGTAGCAAATCGTAATATCTATTCCGAACAGTTGGCACTTGATTATTTATTTTATCTGTATATAGTTTGCATTCTTTGGCTGTTTTTTCTTTTGCTGATTTATTACCCTTATTGCCTTTGGCTTGAACTTCTATCATTGAAAGGTTAATAAAGGCAGTCAAAAACACAAACAGGAAAGCACTTGATAAAATTCTCTTTTTCATAAATAAACTCCAAGGCTACCAAAATAGCGTAAGTCCAAATTGAACTTACGCTATTTTTAATTACAGACTTTCTTCGTATTCGTCTGCACTCATTAGGCTGTCGTAGTCCGCAGGATTGGCAGGCTTAACTTTAAAGAACCATGCTTTGCCGTATGGGTCTTCGTTGGCAAGCTCTGGGTTGTCCACCAATTCTTCGTTGATCTCAACGATTTCACCGCTGATTGGTGCATAGACATCAGATGCAGCTTTGACAGACTCAACGACAGCGATTTCTTGGTCAGCTTCGACAGTGCTGCCAACTTCTGGTAGCTCAACGAATACCACATCACCAAGTGCATCTTGGGCGTGGTCAGTGATGCCGACAGTGATGGTGCCGTCTGCTTCTAAGCGTAGCCATTCGTGGCTGGCGACATATTTTAGATCAGCTGGGATATTGCTCATGGGTTTTCTCCTTTGAGTGGGGTTTGGGGTTGATAAAAAGTTTTGGTAATAATAATTTTATCTAAAATTAATAAGATGTTAATTATTATCACCTTTATAAAATTGGCTAATCCAAAAAGTTATGAACATTATCATTAAAGGTGAATGACAATAATCTCCAATCATTTTTGCTTTTGTAAAAGGTGCATTGATACCATAAGCCCAAGTTTTCACGACGAAGCATAAACTCATGACGGACATAGTTGTCTTTGCCAAATTTTGTGGTGTTGTAAGGAATGACATCAATGGGACTTCCCCAAATTGGAACGCCTTTATGGGCAAGTTCAATCACTTGATTTTCAACTACTGCCAATGATTTTTCAGGTTGTAAATCACTCCAAGACCAATAAGGTTCCATGATTGCGGTCATATGCTTTGGGTTCATATTATTGCTGTTTAGGGCGGTTGCCATATCTTGACACAGTTCAAAAGTATCCTGTTCGGTTGCCAAAGTTTTAAAAGTTGGTGTATCAGCAAAAGCCGATACAGATACCATGCTTAATAATAAACCGATTGCCAGTTTTTTCATAATCATAACCTTATTTAAAATCCCCCAAAAGCACTCACCACAGCAAAGCTTTTGGGTGTTATCATCAATCAAACTGCTTTTGGCCATTTCTGACAAATGGCAGTTTTAGCACACGCACATCCACTTCTTTGCCGCGCATGATGACTTTGGCGCTATCACCATTAAAGTCACTTGGCACACGAGCGATGGCGATAGACTCTTTTAGGCTTGGGCTAAAGACACCGCTGGTGGTGATGCCATTACCTGCATCGGTCACGACTTCCATATGGTCACGCAGTACACCACCTTTGCCAGTGAGTAGTAGGCCGACTTGTTTGACTTTGACGCCGTCAGCTTTTAGGGCGACGAGTTTGTCTTTACCGACAAAATCACGGCTGTCATCTTTGAGATCCACTGTCCATGCCATGCCTGCTTCTAGTGGGCTGACATCATCGTCCATGTCGTTGCCGTATAGGTTCATACCTGCTTCCATACGCAGGGTATCACGAGCACCCAAACCGCATGGCTGTACGCCTGCATCAGCAAGTTGTTTGAAAAACTCGCCTGCTTTATCGGCAGGTAGGATTACTTCCACGCCATCTTCGCCAGTGTAGCCAGTACGAGCCACAAACCAATCATCACCCAAATCCACGCCGACAAATGGCTTAAGGGCATTGACCTTGTCTGCCCATTCAGGCTTGACGGTGAGTAGTTTTTCAATCGCTTTTGGGCCTTGAACGGCAAGCATCGCCACATCGTAGCGTGGATTTAGTGTCACACCAAACTCTGCACCGACTTTGGCAAATTGGGCTGAGTCCTTTTTACGAGTTGCGCCGTTTGAGACGATGCGATAGGCAGTTTCATCATCATTCATGCGATAGACGATTAAGTCATCAATCACGCCGCCATTGTCGTTTAGCATGGCTGAATACAGCGCCTTGCCGACAAAGCCAAGTTTATTGACATCATTAGCGATAAGCTTACGAAAAAATGCTTTGGCATTGTCGCCAGTCACATCAGTCACCAGCATATGCGAGACATCAAACATCCCTGCGTCAGTACGCACGGCTTCGTGTTCGACGATTTGTGAGCCATAATTGACAGGCAATTCCCAACCGCCAAAGTCAATCAATTTGCCATTGAAAGCGACATGAGAATCATATAGGGGAGTGCGTTGTGGTGCGGTCATGGTTGTATCCTTTTTAAAGATGTCGGTGCAAATATTTACTGATTTATGATATCGCATAGATATGACAAATCATCGAGCAAAGCCCAATAAAATCAAGCACCCCATCTGTCCTTTGACCTGAGATTTTCAACCAATAATTGGTTTTCTTCCCTTCGGTGGGTAGTCTTTGCTACCACTCTCCAGATTGTGTTGATAAATCTAAACTATTGATTTATCGAGATTTTCAGTCCATTTACCTGAGCGATTATGGGGATTGTGCGAGCACAGTTTACGCCTTCGGTGGTGTTTACCTAAGTCATCCGACATAGGCTTTGCTGTTTTATCCTTCCTATCAAAAAAAGCAAAAAACACACTCTCCTGAAAATCAAAACACCTTTATTATGAAAAATAATGCTACAATTTACAAGTAAAATTTTTGATTTTTGATAAAATATGCGGATTGATGGCAGATGTGTGCTAAGTTTTGTGCCATCCACCCATAAAATTCGTAGTTTAAGCAATCAGTGAAGGAAATTCCATGCATTGTGATGTTTATAAATTCCCAAAAAGCGAAGGCTGGTATGCTTTCATTGCTCGTCCTAATTATCCCAATGATACCGAGACTTTGACCGATTGGCTGGGTGTGCTGCCATCGGCACTGCGCGCCAAGCTTGGTATGGGGCAGTTTGTGATGCATTTGGATTTATCTGAGCGTGACAAGCTTGCCCAAGCCGACATTCATCAAGTCAAAGCCCGTCTTGCAGAACAGGGCTATTATGTGCAAGCACCGCCAGCGGAAATGTTGGCAGCACAGGCGCTCAATAAAGTCAAAGACGCTCAAGATAAAAAATACGATTGATCCACCGAAGTCTGGGTTCAAATTCACTAAAAATCCATAAAAATCAGCCAGTTTTTAATTTTAACAACTTTTTACTACGATATTTTTTAAAAAGCATGTTAAAATGGGTAGGATTTTATTGCTTGGTAAAATGAATGAATTGGTTAAAAAATTTACCGCTTGAACAAATCAGCGATGCACTGTCAGGTTTTTTTAGCTTTTGGGGTCGTATCACCGAAGGCATTCCTGCAGGGCAGCTGCCTTTGATCGTTTATGTCATCTGCTGTGCTTTGGTGCTGCTGCTGTGGCTCGTGGTGATGCGTGTCATTCCGCGTCCATTTAAGGGCATCAGCTGGGTGGCTTTGGCGGCAGTGATGTTCGCGCCAGGTCAAGCAGCAGGCGGCACAGGTGAGATCGCGCCGGCGATGCTGGGCGTATTTCATGGGATTTTGATGAAAGATTTTGGCGCAGCCTTTTCGGCATCGGTGCCGATTTTTGCGGTGATGGCGGCTTTATTGGTCGTGGGTGCGGTGTGGCAAATGGCCAAAGGCGTGATCGCTGGCAATGCTGAAAAAGAAGCTGAGGCACTGCGCATCCAAGAAGAGCGCCGCCGCTATTTGGCAGCCCAAGAGTTATCAAAAAATCACAGTGATCGTACTGGCCATCCGCGCTAAGTCGATGCTTTGTGATCATCACTAAAAAATACATTGCTTTTATCGTTCAATGTGCGTATAATATGCGCTTTGTTAAATAGGTTTGGCATGCCAAGCCTTGTTTTTCAATCTCCTTGCTGCCGTCGGAGATTCTGAGGGTGGCTGTTTTAATCCGTAGGGAGTCCTTATGAGACATTATGAAGTGGTGCTACTGGTTCATCCAGATCAAAGCAACCAAGTTGCCGACATGGTAACTAAGTACCGTTCAATCGTAGAAGAAAATGGCGGTGCAAACCATCGTTTAGAAGATTGGGGCCGTCGTCAATTGGCTTATCCAATCAACAAAATCCACAAAGCACACTATGTGCTACTGAACATCGAATGTAACGAAGAGACCCTAGCTCAGCTAGAAGAACTATTCAAGTACAACGATGCTATCATCCGTAGCCTGGTTATCCGCCGCGAAGCTGCCATCACTGAACAATCGCCACTAGCGAAAGAAGCAGAAGATAAGCGCACTCGTAAAGCCAACCGTCGTAACGACGTTCGCACCGAACAAGGTGAGAGCGACGCTGACAGCGATAACTGATTAAGGAGATAGTATCATGGCACGTTTTTATCGTC
The DNA here is from genome assembly GCF_002894025.1 of Moraxella sp. RCAD0137. Lineage (NCBI taxonomy): Bacteria > Pseudomonadati > Pseudomonadota > Gammaproteobacteria > Moraxellales > Moraxellaceae > Moraxella > Moraxella sp. RCAD0137. The sequence continues at coordinate 71,677 of NZ_LTCC01000004.1, read as the reverse complement.
GTCGTAAGTTCTGCCGTTTCACCGCTGAAGGCATCTCACACATCGATTACAAAGATGTAGAACTTCTAAAGCAATACATCAGCGAAAATGGCAAAATCGTTCCTAGCCGTATCACTGGTACTTCAACCAAGTATCAACGCCAACTGGCTGTAGCGATCAAACAAGCGCGTTACTTGGCTCTATTGCCATATACCGACAACCACAAGTAAGTATTAACGGAGATAAATCATGCAAGTTATTCTATTACAGCGTGTCGTTAATCTTGGCAAACTTGGCGAAACGGTTGATGTAAAAGCAGGTTACGGTCGTAACTACCTAATCCCACAAGGCAAAGCACTGCCTGCAACTGAAGCGAACATCGCTAAGTTCGAAGCGCGTCGTGCTGAGCTAGAAGCACTAGAAGCTGAAGAATTGGCTGCTGCCAACAAGCGTGCTGAAGCATTGACTGATGTGAATGTCATCATGCGTGCTAAGTCTGGCGACGAAGGCAAGCTATTCGGTTCTATCGGTGCTCGCGATATCGCTGACGCTCTGACCAAGTCTGGCCTAGAAGTTGATCGCGCTGAAGTGAAGATGCCTGAAGGTGCCTTCCGTCAAGTGGGTGAGTACAAAGTGACTATCCAGCTACATCACGACATCTCAGCGGACATTCTTGTGACTATTCTGTCAGAAGACGCGCCACAAGCAGATGCTGATGAAGAATAATCCTTAAGATTATTTACGCTAAACCCCTAAAGTGAATAGCTTTAGGGGCTTTGTTTATCCGCTGTATAAATGCTTTGTCATTGGAGAAATTTGGTTGACTGTTTTTAAAAATCTTCGCCAAAAACTGCAATATCCAGCTTGGCAATCATCATAAGTGAATAAATGTACACTAAATTTACAAAACGCTACAACTTCAAATAAAAACCATTACAAAAATTACGGAATTAAAATCCCGATCGATGATACAATAATCGCCAATATGTAGAATCCTCTTTACAGCTGACCTTGGCCGATCCTTGAATAGTTGATTATCTGATGCCTGATCATTTAAATTTTTGGTATTGATACATTTTGATTTGTTCATGCTTTGGTGTTGAGAGCAGCCGCAGCCCAAGTGAAAATTATGAAACTGCCACCTTCTTTAAAAAAGTCTAGCACTACCGCTTTATTAGCGCTCAGCTCAATCTTCGCTGCTGTCAGCTTTTCGGCATGCTATAATGTCAGCGATATGGTCAATGGCGCCGTCCATGATGCCTCCGTCAAAGGCGAGGACGCCATCAAATCTCCGCAGTCTTTTGCTAGTCTTCCTAAGTCAACCGCTGACCAAAATCAGTCTTATGAGCATCAGGTCGCTTCCATCGATGAGCTGAAGAATTATAACTGGCAGCTGGTCTCTGCCGAGGTTCAAGGCGCGCCGATTCATAGCTATGAATGGGTCATTAAGCATCAAGAAGGTAAGCTTGAATTCTTTAATCAGAACATCTATTTTAATGTCGGCTGCAACCAAAATCTACAAAATTACCAATTTACTGACGGTATATTAACCCTGAGCGATTCACGCACCTCAACCATGATGGCGTGTCCAATCGCTGATGGCAGCTCTCCGAGTCTGCATCAAGTAGAATCAAAGCTTGCCAATGATCTGGATGGTGCGAAGTTTTTCATTGAGACCAATGCCCAAGAACATACCGCCATCTTAAAACAGGTCAAAGGCGCCGAGGTGCTAACTTGGCAAGGGCAAATGAAATACGATGTGCGCTTTGGTGAGCCGGTGCGCTTGTTCTGGGAGATCGATCCTGAGACCATCAACTGCATCGATGAGGCTGGCCGCGATCAGCAGTGCCTAAAAGTGCGCCATGTCAGCTATGATGAGCAGGGCATTAAGCTTGGCTCAGGCGCTTGGCGTACCTTTTATGGTAAGATTCACGGCTATGAACATCAGCCAAATCGCCGCCAGATCATCCGCCTACACGCCTATAATAATCCCGATGGTGATGAGAACCCATACTATGTCTATGATATGGCGATCGAGACGCATGTCACGGATCAGTGATGTATAATTCATCAATGAAATTTCAAAAGCGCTGCCGATGGGTGGCGCTTTTAGATTCAATGTTAGGCTAAAGTCATCATTACTGTTTGGCAAGCTGATTTATCTTTGCGCAAATGCAAAATTAACTTGTAAAAAATATGCTTGTACAGCACCACATTTCACGGCATAATATCCACCAAGCGAACGATCATAGGGCGCGCGATCATGCGCCAAGAATGATCCATTAAATTAACTATTCACCATCGAGCATGATAACCGCATGGCGATGCACCATCTGGCCGATGGCCAAAAAAATAAGGAAAACAACCATGACTAAAAAAGTAGCTGTATTGATTGGTAGTGCCAGCAAAACTTCATTCAACCAATTGGCATTTAATTATCTAAAATCAGTGGCACCAGCGTCACTTGAGCTTGAAGTGGTTCAGATCGCTGATCTACCATTGTATGATCGTGATCTGGATGAGCAAGAGGTGCCTGCTTATACACGCCTTCGTGAGGCCATCAAAGCTGCTGATGCGGTGCTGTGGATCAGCCCAGAACACAACGGCGCGCCATCAGCGATGCTAAAAAATGCCATCGATGTCGCCTCGCGCCCAGCAGGCCAAAGCGTCTGGACAGGCAAGCCATTGGCGCTGATGAGTGTTAATGCCAGCGGCAGCCCACGCGTCACCGATCAGCTGCGTACCATCGCTACAGGCCCTGCGCTGAATATGCCAACCATGCCATTTGCCGCATATTTCGGTGGTATCTTCGCGGGTGCATTTAATGAGCAAGGCGAGCTGGTCGCTGAACCTGCCAAAGCCACGCTACAAAATTTCATCACCGCATTTGATCAGTTTATCGATAAATTCTGAGCCAAATACCAAGCTAAAATCAAGCCATCGACTAAATTTTAGCGCGATGAAAAGTAATCTGATGACCATCCAACTGGGTGGTCATTTTTATTACTGATTACAAAGCGGTGCTAGGCATTTTTATGATTTTGGGCTAAAATAGAACATCTTTTTTAGTATGATGACTCATGCCACTCATCCAATCCTCCAAAAAATCCTTAAAAGACAAAATCCACATCATCATCGAAGGCACCGATACGCCCGCAGGTAAACTGTTTGATGTGCTGATATTGATGGCCATCATCACAAGCGTGTTGGTGGTGATGCTCGACAGCGTGCTGTATTTGCGGTTGCAATACGGACGGCTGTTCTTTATTGCAGAATGGTTCTTTACACTGCTGTTTACGGTGGAATACGCGTTGCGACTGTATTCTGCGCCCAATCGCCGCCGCTATGCGACGAGTTTTTTTGGGGTGGTGGATCTCTTGGCGCTGCTGCCGACTTATCTGAGTTTGTTTTTTGTGGGTACGCATTATCTGCTCGTGGTGCGTATTTTGCGGATTTTACGGATTTTTCGGGTATTTCGACTGAAGTCTTATATGCAGCAGGCGGGATTTTTGGCAGCAGCATTCAAAACCAGTCAGCATAAAATTACGGTATTTTTCTTATCCTTATTATTATTGGTGACCATCTTTGGCTCGGTGCTGTATGTGGTCGAAGGCCCTGAAAATGGCTTTACCAGCATTCCGCTGTCGATCTATTGGGCGGTGGTGACGCTGACGACGGTGGGCTATGGCGACATTTCCCCAAAAACACCGATCGGTCAGGCCATCGCGAGTATGGTGATGATCACAGGTTATGCCATCATTGCGGTTCCGACGGGGATTTTTACCGCGGAGCTGACACGCACCATGCGTCCACAGCTGCAACCTGTCTCTTGTTCTAACTGCGGCAAATTTGGCCACGCAACCAATGCCAAATTTTGTGATCGCTGTGGCCATGATTTGCATCTATAATTGCCACCGCTGCCCAAGTTTACTTAAAATGAATATTTGACTGCCTATTATTTACTTAAGCTAAGAGAACGATGAATATTTCTCGATTATTAAAAATCGCGCCTGTGACTTTGCTGTTGATTGCAAGTTTTGTGCTGATGAGTGCTTATCAATGGCTCGCTGGCGTGCAGATCGATGCACCAAGCACACGCGATTTGCTGCGATTCGGCGCGGATTTTTTGCCGTTGTCGATGATCGATGAACCATGGCGACTGATCAGCAGCGGTTTTGTGCATATTGGCGTGCTGCATCTGCTATTTAATGGCTTTGCGCTGTATTATTTTGGGCAAGTGGTGGAGCTTGTTACTGGTTCCAAATTGTTCTTGCTGATATTTTTGTTGTCAGTGGCGGGCGGCAATCTGTTGGGTAATTATACTGCATGGCAAGGTGTTCTGAGCGGTGCTATGCCTCCTGTCAGTGCAGGTGCGTCAGGCGGGATCATGGGTTTGGGCGCGTTTTTATTGGTGCTGGCTGTGCTTAAGGCGCCCATCGGCATCCAGTTGAATACGCGCAGCTTGGCGATGATCATGGCCATCAATCTTTTGATGGGTTTTGCCATCGATGGTATTGATAATGCCGGTCACATCGGTGGCGCGGTGACTGGTATGGTACTGGGTCTGTGCTATGCGTATTTGCGCCCAAGACGCACAGATGCTCACATGATTTGGGTGGCAGCGTTATTGAGTATTGGCTTTGGGCTTGTGTGGTATTGGCTGCATAGCCGCGTGCTTTTGTTGATATAGTTGGCCAAAGTCACGCCATCATAAAAGTCTGCACCACTGATGCAGACTTTTATTATTATCACGCCGATGAATTTGAATGTTATTTATCTCTTAAAATCTGCGTACCCACACCTTCTTCGGTAAAGATCTCAAGCAAGCAAGCGTGCGGGACACGACCATCGACGATGGTGGCACTACGCAGACCTGATTTGACAGCATCGAGCGCACCAGCGATTTTTGGAATCATACCACCTGAGATGGTGCCATCAGCGATGAGCGCATCGACATCATCGGCGGATAGATGGGTTAGGACATTGCCTTGTTTATCCAGTACACCTTTGATGTTGGTTAGTAGTAGCAGGCGTTCAGCACCGAGAAATTCAGCGACACGGCTGGCAACCAGATCGGCATTGATATTGTAGGTATTGCCATTGGCATCCACACCGAGCGGTGCGATGACAGGGATGAAGTCACTGGCGATCAGCATATCGATGACATCTTTATTGACGGATTCGACTTCACCGACGAAGCCTAGATCTACCGCTTGTGGACGACCTTCATCATCGATCTTTTGCATATAGAGTTTTTTGGCACGGATTAGGTTGGCATCTTTGCCTGTCATGCCGATGGCTTTACCACCGTGTTTATTGATTAGGCTGACGATGGATTTATTGACCTGACCGCCAAGTACCATTTCGACGACATCCATCGTGGCTTTGTCGGTGACTCGCATCCCATCGATACGCTTAGACTCGCGACCGAGCTCTGATAGCAGGCTGTCCACCTGTGGGCCACCACCATGCACGACGACAGGGTGGATACCGACGGTCTTGAGTAGCACGATATCACGAGCAAAAGAACTCTCAAGAACCGGATCCGTCATGGCATTGCCGCCATATTTGACGACGATGAGTTTGTCTTTGTATTTTTGGATATAAGGTAGGGCGGTGGTGATGACTTCAGCGGTGAGCTTGGCATCTTCTAAGCTTAATGACATAAAAAAATCCTTCTAATTCAACATGATATAAATCTGATCTTATTGACGACCTGACGAGCCAAAGCCACCTGCACCACGCTCGCTCACATCACTAAATTCATCAACAATCTCAAAGCTTGGGCGTACCACAGGCACGACCATGTATTGTGCCATACGCTCGGCGGGATGAAGCACAAAATCAGTGGCGCTGCGATTCCATACACTGACCATCAGCTCGCCTTGGTAGTCAGCATCGATCAGCCCGACTAGATTGCCCAGTACGATACCATGCTTATGCCCAAGTCCTGAGCGTGGCAAGATGATGCCTGCGTAGTTTGGGTCGGCGATATAGATGGATAGACCTGTGCCGATCAGCTGGGTTTCACCGGCTTTGATGGTGATGGGCTCATCGATACACGCACGCAAATCAATCCCTGCTGAGCCATCGGTCGCACGAGTGGGTAGGGGGAAATTTGGGTCTTGTCCGATTTTTGGGTTTAGGATTTTGACTTGTACGCTGTTCATGGCTTTGCCTTTTTTGTGATTAAAATCATCTAAAGGTATCAAAATTGGCAGATATTTGCAATATGTTTGGTGCTTTATCTGAATTTGCCAATAAAAAAGCCCGAAATATTTTCGAGCTTTTTGGAATCATGAAATTAGGCGTTACCTTCAGTGCTAGCAGCTTCAGCTTGGGCTTGCAAAAATGCTTGCTCAAAGTTCACTGGCGCAAGCAGCAACTGTGGGAAGCTACCACGAGTCACGATGTCACTGATGACCTCACGCGCATATGGGAATAGAATATTTGGGCAATAGGCTTGGAGTAGATGTGGTAGATCAGCTTCAGGGATATTTTTTAGTAGGAAGATGCCTGCTTGTTGTACTTCAGCGATGAAAGCGACGCTGTCATTTAGCTTTGCTGTCACACTGACAGTTAGGATGATTTCTTTATAATCTTCATCCAAATCATTGACGCTGGTGCCGATGCTGACATCGGTTTCTGGTTGCCATTGTTTGGTGAATACCTCGGTATTCGGCACTTCAAATGAGATGTCTTTGGTATAAATACGCTCAAGACCGAGCTGTGGTTGGTTTTGTTCGTCTGACATGGTGTACTCCTTGTGTCAAATCTATCAATGTGTGAATTTATTTATCAAGTGACTGCGATATTGCCATCGCATCGATGTGGTCAATTATGCCAGCATCGCATCCAGTTTGCCTTCTTGATTGAGCTTATTAAGCTGATCAAAACCGCCAACAAAAGTCTCACCGATAAAAATCTGTGGCACAGTGCGATAGCCGTTGGTCTTGGCAGATAGGGCTTGACGCTCTTCGGTGGTCAAATCGTACATACTGATTTCGCTGTACTCGACGCCTTTGTTGGTCAGTAGCTGTTTGGCATTGGTGCAGTATGGACAAACTGGGGTGGTGTAGATGGTTACTTGGCTCATAAGGGTTACTCATTTTTTTAAAGACAAATCCTACATGGGGCTTGGTTCGCCTGATTTCAAGCAGGATTTATTTTTTCTTAGCACCAACGAGTGGCAAACCTGCTGCTTGGTAGCCTTGGATACCGCCTTCTAGTCTCATGAAATTTGGGCGTGCAATCAGCTGTACCGCTGCACCAGCTTGGATACCGATGTCGCAGACGATGATGACAGGTACTTCGATGCCTTGTAGTTCAGGCAGGCGGTTTTTGAGTTCGGTGAATGGAATGTTCTCACTGCCTGTGATGTGCCCTTGGGCAAACTTGTTGGCAGGGCGGATATCGATGATGCGTGCGTTTTGGTTATTGACCAATAAACCGACTTCGCTAGGCGGTACTTTGCGACCACTGCGTTTGCCTTCGATGGCAAAAAAAGCAATCGCAAGGACGATTAGTAAGCCGAACAAAAATGGGTGATTGCCCACAAATTCAAACCAGCGTTCCAAGGGATACTCCATAAAAATTTAGTCAAACGCTTATTATAGCGTTAAATGACAGTAAATGCACATGATTTATCAGGGTAAGCCGTGCTATTTGCCCTGTGGCTTAACGGCAGATTGTCCGTTTTTGGCTTCATCAATCAGTGATGTCAAGCTCTCAATGCGTCGTGGCAATACTTCGCCTTGGGTAGCCGCCGCCCAAAGTGCACAGCCTTTGGCATTGCTCTGATGGTTGCAATCTCGAAATTGGCAAGTGCCTGACAGCTCATCAAGCTCATCAAAGCCAGTCAAAATATCATCGGCGGACAGATGCCAAATGCCATATTCACGAATCCCAGGGGTGTCAATGATGCCGCCTGCAGATAGATTTTGGTCATCATAAGCAAGTAGGCGACTGGTCGTGGTGGTGTGCTGACCCAGCTGTGAGTTCACCGAGATGATGTTGGTGGCTTGGTGAGCATCAGGCAGTAGCTCATTAATCAAGCTTGATTTGCCGACACCTGATTGCCCAGCAAAGATAGACAACTTGCCATCGATATGTTGATGCAGGATGTCTAGACCATCTTTGGCGATACTTGATGTGCTGATGACGCTAAAGCCGTATTGATCACCAAGTGCTTGATATTCTTGGATAATTTTCACGACTTCGGGATGCTTGGGCAGTAGGTCGGATTTATTGAGCACCAGTAGTGGCGTGATGTCATTGAGCCGTGCGATGAGCAGATAGCGGTCAATCAGATTGACGGCAGGCTTGGGCAAGGGGGCAAAGACGATCGCCAAGACATCGACATTGGCCGCTACAGGTTTGACCTTATGATAGCGATCAGGGCGAGTGATGAGTGTTTTGCGGTCTAATAACTGCTCGATACGCCCAAGATTGGCGGTGGCGTCTAGGCTGAATTTCACCGTATCGCCCGTGGCAAGCATCGGCAGGTTGGTGCGGGTGTGGCATCGCCAAATTGCACCCAGTGCGACGGCGGATTTATCCGTATCTTGGTCGTTATAATCAGGTAAAATCGCTGGCAAGGCAGTGATTTGCACATCAAGCTGCTTGCCAAAATGCGAGATAATGACACCGGTTGCCAGCGTGCCATCGTCGATTTGGGTGGTTTGGTTTTGTTCAATTTGCCGAGTTTGGCGTTTGGTCAGTTTGCGTTTGCGAATGAGCGACATAAAGACTTGTTAAAAATAAAACCACTGTAGCACAAAAGCGGCATCTGGGCAATGTGCACCATGAAAATTGGTGTGTTTTGGCCATCATTATTTGGATAAAACCGATATTCGCACCATAGATCTTAAGCTGCTTTGACAAAGCTAGGATGGCGATGGCCATTTCGCAGTGCGGTGATGATGGCTTGATCAATTAAATTTGGGAAATTGGCCAAAATATTTTATAATAGGCATTAAAATCAGCTTTTAATTTTAATAATAATTAATATACAATTAAGGTATCCATGAGTAACCTCAACCCACGCCAACAAGACGCTTTAAATCACACCCAAGGGCCGCTATTGGTACTGGCAGGTGCAGGCTCAGGCAAGACCTCGGTCATCACTCAAAAAATCGCGCACTTGATTCAAAACTGTCAAATTCCTGCCGATCGCATCACGGCGATGACCTTTACCAATAAAGCAGCCAGAGAAATGAAAGCGCGTGTCCAAAAACTGCTACCGAGCGAAAAAACGCGCGGTTTGACGGTCTCGACTTTTCACCAATTTGGGCTGCAGTTTTTGCGTTATGAGCTTAAAAATACTGAGCTAAAATCAAATTTCTCCATCTTAGATGCTGATGACTGCAAGCGTCTTTTGATGGAGCTGATGGTGCGCGATAACATGAGCGGGGCCGAGAGCCGTGAACTGGTCGGAAAGGCCATCAAGATGATATCGGATTGGAAAAATGATCTGGTAGCGCCACCTGATGCTGCCCAAACGCTTGAGGATCCTGAGGATATGATGTTCGCGCATCTGTATGGACTGTATGAGCGGCATTTGCGCGCTTATAATGCGGTGGATTTTGATGATCTGATCGTGATGCCGGTGCATATTTTGCGCCACAACAAAGAGGTGCGCGATAAATGGCAAAACCGCGTGCGTTATTTGCTTGTTGATGAATATCAAGACACCAACACCGCACAGTATGAGCTGATCAAATTGCTTGTCGGGGTGATGGCGCGCTTTACGGTCGTGGGTGATGATGATCAATCGATTTATACTTGGCGGGGTGCTAAGCCTGAAAATATGGCGCTGCTTAAGCAGGATTTTCCGACATTGAGCGTGGTCAAGCTTGAACAAAATTACCGCTCAACCAATCGCATCTTGAGCGCGGCCAATGCCGTCATCGCCAATAATGCACATATTTTTGATAAAGCATTGTGGTCAGATAAAGGGCATGGCGAGCTGATCCGCGTGATCACTTGCGCCAATGATTTTGATGAATCTGAGCGCGTGGCCAAAGAGATTTTGACGCATCGCATGCGCCACGGCAATACTTGGGATCGCTATGCGGTACTGTATCGTAGCAACTTTCAGGCACGGGCATTGGAAGCGCAGCTAAGACAGCTTGAGATTCCTTATAAGCTGTCAGGCGGCACCTCGTTTTTTGCGCGTACTGAGATCAAAGATGTGATGAGCTATCTGCGCATCATCATCAATCCTGATGACGATGCGGCTTTTTTGCGAGTGATTAATACGCCTAAGCGCGGCGTAGGTTCGGCGACGCTCGAAAAATTGGGATTATTCGCGCAGTATTGTGGCATATCGTTACTCTCAGCATGCACGCGCACAGGCATCAAAGAGGCGGTCGGCACGAAAGCTGGCCATACGCTGATGGACTTTGGGGAGTTTATTGAGCGCTATACCCAGCTTTTATATGACAACAGTGATCCGATGCCGTTGGTGCGTCAGATGATCGAAGAGACGGGCTATATTGATTATATCAAAGAAGACTCAAAAAACCCTCAGCAAGAAAAAGGGCGTCTTGATAACATTGAGGCGCTGTATTCAAGCATCAGCGCACTCATCAATCGCGCTGAAGATGAGGAAGATAAGACCATCGAAGCGGTGATCCGAAAGCTTGTGCTACTCGATATGCTTGAGCAGCAACAAGAAGAAGAAAATACCAATAAGGTCAACTTAATGACTCTGCACGCGGCCAAGGGGCTTGAGTTTGATTTTGTGTATATCATCGGCTGTGAGGAAAATCTGCTGCCGCACCACAACTCCATCTTAACCGACAACATTGAAGAAGAGCGCAGACTGATGTATGTTGGTATCACGCGCGCCAAAAGTGAGCTGACTTTGTTGTTAAGCAAACAAAGGCGTTCTGGCAGTGATTTTAAGGCGGTGGAGCCATCGCGGTTTTTGGATGAGTTGCCTGCTGAGCATATTAATTATCCATTTCACAAAGGCGGCGGTGCCAAAAAAGAAGATCCTAAGAAAATCGCCGAAAATTATCTGGCCAATATCCAAGCGATGCTGGCGGCGAAGAAAAAGGGATAAATCCCAATATAAAAGCCTGAATTCATTTCAGGCTTTTTGTTTGATTTTAACATGGCTGGCTTGTTATCCACGCCCACGCATAAAACCAATCACAACCGTCAGTGCGATGATTTGCATCATCAAAATCAGCCCAACCGTCCACAGCCACTGACCCTGCGCATAAGCAATCGCACAAATCCACGCACCAACAAAGCCACCACCATAATACGACATATAATACAGCCCTGATGCCAATGAGCGACCTTGCTTGACATGACTGGTCAGATAGCTAATCGTCGCCGATTGGGTGACAAATACGCCCGATGACATCAAGGTCAGTCCGACAATCACCACCCATAATGGCGTCAATAAAGTCATGCCAATGCCAATGGCAGATGTCAGCACTGCAAGTATGATGGTGGTCGTCATACCAAATCGTGTGGTGATTTTGGCAGACAGTGGTGTAATCACCATGCCGATGAGATAGATGCTAAAAATATTGGCAAGATCAGCCGTGCTCAGCTGATAAGGTGCGTCGGATAAATGCAAATTGACAAAAGTAAAACAGCCAACCAAAGTAAACAGTACGCACGCACCTAAAATACCACTGCTGATGACATGGGGATTTTTGGCGTGAGAAGTGAGTGTCTCAAAGGCTTCTTTGAATGATTCGCTGACCACAAAATTTTTGGACTTTGGCAAGGTTTTTAGCACCCATAAAGCCCCAATCAGCGTACAAATCGCCATCACGCCATAGCCATATCGCCAGCCGATAAAATGCTCCAAATGCCCTGCAAAAAACCGCCCACTAAAGCCACCAAGCACCGTGCCAGACACATACAAAGCCATCATCGTCGCGAGGTGTTCGCTATATTCTTCACTGATATAAGCAATCAGCACCACCGTAATCCCTGGCACGCTAATCCCTTGTAAGAATCGCCACACGGTAATCTCACTCATGCTACTACTGATGCCAATCAGACCTGTAGGAATGGCGAGTAACAATAATCCACCGACAATAAATGGCTTACGCCCAATACCATCTGACAGCATCCCAATAAATGGTGAAATCACAGCAATGGCAAGCACCGTTGCACCGACAGCCATCCCTGCTTCGATCTCATTGGCATTCAAATCGGCAATCAGCACGGGCAAAATCGCCTGCACAGAATACACTTGCAAAAAGGCAAAAAAGCCAATCATGGCGATGGTGAATTTTTCGGATAAGCTTGGTGCGTGATGAGTCATAAGCTTTGCTTCTTATCATTGGTAGATTTATTGCAATCAATTAAACACAAGAGACATTGTAGCATGATGATGGCGCTCAGAGAAATTGCTTGTGGTTATCTTTATCATAGCCAAAAACTATTACAAGTTTTCAAAAAATTAGTAAATTCATATAAAACTATCTAAGCCTGTGATAGATTAACGAATTTATCCCTATGCAAACTGGTCATCTATGGCGTAAAGGTGTAGAATAACAGACAATTTTTTATCAAGTTTGGCAAAATCACATGAATTTGAGCAATCCTAATGTATTAATCGTCGGCGGTGGTCATGTCGGGCTGTCATTTGCACTGCTTTTGGCGCATCATGGCATCAAAAGCACGCTGGTTGAACATAGTCGCTATCCTGTCATCGAGCCTGAAGCGGACACGGCACGCACGCATTATCTGGATGCGCGTAACACGGCTTTGTCGCGTCGTACGGTGCAGATTTATCAAGAAATCGGGCTATGGGATCGCTTGCAAAGTCATGCTTGTCGGATTGATAAGGTGCTGATCAGTGAGCTGGGTAGCTTCGGTCGAGCGACCTTGGATAAGCAGGCAGAAGGTGTTGAGAGCTTTGGACAAGTAATGGAAAATGCTTATCTGGGCAGACAGCTACTCGTGGCAGTTCAACAAAACGAGTTGATTACACTGATTGACGGTGCGACCGTGACAGACATCGCCCAAGATGAACAGATGGCAAGTATCACTGTAGAAAGTGATGATGGCGTGCAGACACTGTCAGCACCACTGGTCGTGGCGTGTGATGGACAGCATTCAAAGGTCAGACAGTTACTACACATCGATGTCGATACACATGACTATCAGCAGGTGGGTATCGTGGGCGTGGTGCAGACGGATAAGCCACATCGTCATGAAGCGATTGAGCGATTTAGTGAAGCTGGGCCGCTTGCGGTGCTACCACTGACCGATGGCGTGGGCGATGGTGGTACAGATCAGACTGCAGGTTATCGCCGTTCGGTGGTGTTTATCTGTCCAAAAGGTGAAGAGCAGCAGTATCTTGAAGATGATGATAAATACCTATCGACCCTACAGACGGTATTTGGGGCGGATGCTGGACGCTTTGTGGCGACTGGGAAACGAGGTGCTTATCCACTATCTAAGGTGCTGGCACATCGTCAGGTGGCAGGCAGATTTGTCATCATGGGTAATGCGGCACACACCCTGCATCCTGTGGCAGGTCAGGGCTTTAATCTGTGCCTACGAGATGCTTATGCACTGGCCAATCTACTTGCCCAAGCGGTAGTGGATGATGGTGATGCGGTGGACTTTGGGCGATATGACCGCCTAGCACATTATGAAAAATCACGCCTAGCCGATCAAAAACGCGTCATCAAATTCTGTGATACGGTGGTGGGTAGCTTTACCCATCCTAATCCTGTGATGAAATTTGCTCGCAATGTCGGCTTGGTGTGTTTTGATAAAATCCCTGGGATTAAGCCATTGGTGGCGACTTATGCCATGGGGCTAAAATCTTAATTGGCTGATGATGCCCATAATGATTAATAAAAAGAGTTTGCCATGATTTTAAAGGCATTTTTGGTGATATTTGGCTGTTTGTTCATCGGGCAGGTCATCATCGCATTGACTGATTTACCACTACCGCCGAGCGTGATTGGTTTGGTGGTGCTGTTTGTTGCATTGCAATCAGGCTTGGTCAAGCTTGCCACTGTCGAAAAACTTGCCAAAGTGCTGATGGATTATTTGGTGCTACTGGTCATTCCTGCGTGTATCTCTATCATGCAGTATCTGGACATCATCCGTGATGATTTGTGGGTGCTGCTTGTTGGCGTGAGTGTAAGTACGATTTTGGTACTGATTAGCACGGCGGGCTCATATACTTGGCTACGCAGAGTACAAAAATCTCGTCATCAGAGGCATCAGGAGCGTGTGCGATGATGCAGCAGTGGTTAGCCCTCGGTGATGAGCTATTGAGAAGTCCATTTTTATTACTCATGCTACTGATCGGGGTATTTGAATTGTCCGTATGGCTGCGTCAGCGTACAGGACAGCCATTGATCAATCCGACATTGGTCACGACTGTGGTGGTGATTGCCGTGTTGATGGTGCTCGATATTGAGTGGTCAAGCTTTGAAAAAGCAAGCAATTACATCACGTTTTGGCTACAGCCTGTGGTGGTGTGCTTGGCAGTGCCTTTGTATATCCAATGGCAAAAAATCCGAGCGCAGTGGCTACCTATCATCATCTCCCAAATCATCGGCAGTGTGGTGGGCATCGTGACAGGTGTGGGATTGGTGCGACTGCTCGGCGGTAGCACAGATAGTATGGTCGCCACCGCTGCCAAGTCAGTAACCATGCCGATAGCCATCGAAGTGACGACGGTGCTTGGCGGTGTCATCGGCATCGCAGCAGCGACGGTGCTGATTGCTGGTGTGGTGGGGCAAATCATCGGCGTGTGGATATTGCATCGATGCGGCCTTAGACTGCCGATGGGCATGGGGCTGTCGCTAGGCAGTGCATCACACGCACTTGGCACAGTGCGGTCAATGCAGCTGGGCGCTCGCTATGTGGCGTATGCAACTTTAGGGCTGATTTTAAATGGCGTACTGACGGCGTTTTTGGCGCCTGTGCTGGTGCCGTGGCTTATTCCTTAGGCTAATCAATTAAGCTTATCAATCAAATTATTTGAATATCAAGGCAATTAAAACAATGAAAACGCTTGGTATTATTGGCGGTATGTCAGCGAAGTTTATTTTACAATGACAAAAATTTTAGACTAACAATTAACAAGGCTTAGCGTGCAACAGATTATCATTCAGCTATCAGGTGGCATCGGACTGTTTTTGCTCGGTATGAGTCTGATGACCGACAGTCTCAAGGCGATGGCAGGCGAGAGTCTGCGGCAGTGGCTTGGGCGTTTTACAGGCTCGCCATTTAAGGCGATGATGTCAGGCATTGGCTTTACGCTAGTCGTGCAGTCATCGACAGCGACGACGCTTGCGACTATTGGCTTTGTGAGTGCAGGGGTGCTAAGCTTCACCCAAGCCATCGGTGTCATCATCGGTGCCAATATCGGTACGACCAGCACTGGCTGGATGGTCGCACTGCTTGGGCTGAAATTTTCGGTATCGATGATCGCTCTGCCGATGGTGGGTATCGGTGCGATGATGAAGCTGCTTGGTCAAGATCGCATGGCTTTATTGGGGCTTTGCTTGGCGGGATTTGGGCTGTTGTTTATTGGCATTGATTTTCTGCAATCGGCGATGGCAGGCTTTGCCGAGCAGGTGGATCTGGCGCAGTGGTCAAATGATGGCTTGATGACACGACTGATCTTGGTGCTGATAGGCATTGTGATGACCATTCTTTTGCAGTCATCGAGTGCAGCGATCACAGCAACTTTGGCAGCACTGGCAGGTGGAGCGATTGATTTGCCACAAGCATTGGCACTGGTGATCGGGCAGAATATCGGTACGGTGGCCACCGCGGTACTGGCAGCCATCGGTGCGACAGTGAGTGCCAAGCGGACAGCGGCGGTGCATGTGGTGTTCAATGTCGTGACAGCAGTGGCGGCGTTTTTTGTGCTGATGCCTGTGACGATTTGGCAGGTGCGTGACGGTGTGCTGGCAGACTGGGATAATGTGCTGATCATTGCTTTGTTTCATACGGCATTTAGTATGATGGGCGCGATGATATTTATGCCGTTTACCCGTCGTTTTCAGGCGCTGCTTGAGCGGCTGATCCCTGAGCGCATCGACGCATCGAATACGCACTATCTGGATGAAAGCTTATTTTCGATGCCGGCGGTGGCCATCGGTGCGGCTAGGCAGGCGCTGTGTCAGACGACAGCGGTAGTGCTGTCGCAATTTGCTAAAGCGTGCCAAGGGCGGATGTATGGTGATGCCATCGATGTGATGCAGCTAGATCGCTGTTTGCAGACGGTGGATGATTATCTTAATAAGATGCCCGTGCCACAAGCAAAAGCAGACCAAGAAAAGCTGATGCGACTGTTGCAGCTGATCGTCTATATCCGTGTGATTCGTGAAGATTTGACGCATAGTGCGTTTATTGATGTGCTGCATACGCACGCTGAGCCTGTATTGATGCAAGAAGTCACGGCGTATTTTGAAGAGTTATCGATGCTGATGCTGGCAGATGTCGAGCAGCTACCCAAAGCATTTGTACAACAATTTGTGGCGTTTGGTGATGATATGAAGGCCCAAAAAAGCGATGCTCGCTTTGCGCTCATTGAGCGGTCGGCGAGTAGTCAGACGCACGCTGCAGATGCACTCAATCTCATCGTCGCTCGCCGCTGGCTGGATCGACTGGTCAAGCACACCGCCAAGATGGTGATTTTGTTGGGCAAATGATGGCTGTCAAGTGATCAAGCTCACACGCGGCGGTGCTTGAGCGCTAGATACATCATCGCCACATTGATGGCGTCGTTGAGTGCATCATGGCGGGGCAGATCAGGAATGCCAAGCGTTTTTACCATATTTGCCATCGTCAAATCGATCTCGGCATCATAGTATTTGTGCTTGGTTTCTTGGGCGTGAAATAGGCGTGAGACCTCGATTTGCGGCTGGGGCAGCTTGATGCCGAGCATGGGCTTTAGAAATTTATTCACCATCGCCACATCATATTCTAAGAAATAACCCACCAAGGGGCGACCACCCACGAAGTGCAAAAACTGCTCAATGGCATCTTCAACCGTCGTGCCATGTGTCAAGTCCTTGGGGCGAAGTCCATGGATGGTGACATTGGTCGCCTCCATCATACCCTCAGGTTTGATGAGTATCTCAAAGGTTTCGCTTGTCAAGATTTTATTGCCACGGATTTTGACCGCACCGATAGAGATGATCTGTGCCTCTGCTACATTGAGACTGGTGGTCTCGCAGTCAAAGCTGACCAGCTCATCAGGATGTGTGTCGTACAAAAATTCATAGCGTTTATCACGCAGTTTGCTGCGATAATACTGGTGCATGAGTTTATGAAACATCATTTTCCCCTATGAATATTGTAGGTTGAAATGATTGCTGACATAGCTTTTGAAGCGTTTCACCACTTGCAAGGCATCCTTGAGCAAATCCCGCTCAAGTGTGGATAGGCGTTCGGTGGCGATTTGGTTGGGCTGCACTTCTTGACCGTGTTTGATGGCATTTAGGCCATTTTTTAGGCGCGTGTGCATCAGATACGCCAACGCTTCAGATACATCTTGGCTGAGCTGTTTTTCGATAATGCCCATCGATGCAAGCTTTGCGATACGCTCAAAGGTATTGGTCTCGGTGAGTTTGGCTTGTAGGCTCAAAGCACGCACGCCATGCACCACTGGGAAAGTGCCCATTTTTTTGATGTCCATTTTGTTCTGTTTTTGACCCAAAAATTGCGCAAAAAATCCTTGCCCGTCTTCGTTAAATTGATTGATGGCACGCGCAAAGCCCATCAGCATCCCAACATCATCGCTGATATGATGCATCAGGCTTGCTTGGACATCATGCAATAAACTGGCATCACCAGCGACCGCTTTGGCATCAATAAAAATCGCCAAATTCATCATATTCTCACCACTGGCACTGCGACACCATGTGATGACCATGTCGCGAAACTCGCTGAAATTTTGGCACCAAGTCGGATTATTGACCATGATTTTGCCTTGGCAAGGTGGATAGCCAAAGCTGGTCAGTACTTGTGAAAACTGCTCTGCATAAGGCATGACGGCGGCAATGTCGATGCCATCTTTGACGATGAGTGCGTTATCTTGGTCGGTCTTGAGCACTTGCTCGCCACGACCTTCAGATCCCATGACGATCAAGCATGAGTTCGCCACGATATCAGCAGGTGCGATGAGTTGCCATGCTTTTTCAAACAATCTGGCATTGAGCACTTGCATCAGCTGCGCTAGTTGTCTGGCCTGCATACCATTGGCAAACAGTGCTGAGATGGTGCTCGTCATCTGTGAAGCAACAGCGGTGAGCTCATCAAGCGTGGTGGCGACTTCAAGTTTTTCGGCGATCAGATGACTGTGGTTGGATAAAAATGCCAAGATATCCACTTGCTCAAGAATACCGATTGGATCATTATTTTTATTGACCACGACACGCTGAATGCGATGGTTCATCATCTTAAGTAGTGCAGTGAACATAAAATCGTCAATATCCACGCTAATCAGATCAAAGCGCGCCAGATGATGCACGGCTTCATGGGCATTGACGATGCCGTCGCTTTGGGTGATGACATCACGAAATAGTGACTCGGTGACCAGACCGATGCGTCCATCATGATGGATAAGTAGGGATTTGGATTTGGCTTTTTGCATCGCCTTGCCAGCATCGAGTAGGCTGATGCTACCACTATATAGCTCATCATAAGGGCGGTAGGCATCTTTGACTTTGGCGGTGAATAGTCCTGCCAACTCATTATCCCGCTTATTACCTGTCTGGGATTGTAGCTTGTCAGCGATATTGGCAAAAAAATACGCACCAAATTCGCTGTTTTTTTCGATCAGTTCTCGAATGATGCTTTTTGGGATGGCGTATAGCAAGCTTTGATCAACAGCGACGAAACTGTGGCGATAAGTCTGCTCAAACAAAGCCCGTGTATCAAAGCTGTCAGACGGATGATATAGAGCAAGTACTTCACCATCGGCATCAACTTCTTGGATCATGCCTTTGATGACGATATAGAGTGTATCAATGCTGTCATTGGCTTGTATGACGGTCGCTTGATCGTCAAAAAATACAATATCGGTGGCTTTTTCGAGTGTCTGACGCTGCAGACTTGTCAGGCTATTATAAGGGGCGGTGCTAAAGTCAAAGCGATTCATGAGCAATCCTTATCATGAAATATTAACACAAACAGTAGGGGAATTTTTACAGTAAATCCTGTTTCATATATTAGCAGATGACAAAAATTTGACAAGTGGTATAGATAAATAAACTTCGCCAAAAAATCAAAAATTAGCTACTAAATTTTTGGCAAATATTTTATAATGAGTGCCAATCATCATCAGTTACGAGTACAAAATGTCTATCAAATCCGATCGCTGGATCCGCAAAATGGCCGAAGAGCATGAGATGATTTCGCCATTTGAGCCAGGTCAAGTGCGTTATAATGAACAAGGCGAAAAATTGGTCAGCTATGGCACATCAAGCTATGGCTACGATGTCCGCTGTGCCAATGAATTTAAGGTCTTTACCAATGTACACTCAGCCATCGTCGATCCTAAGAATTTCGACGAGCGTAGCTTTATTGATATCGTCGGTGATGAGTGCATCATTCCGCCGAACTCATTTGCACTGGCTCGTACGGTCGAATATTTCAAAATTCCCCGTGATGTACTGACCATTTGCCTTGGCAAATCGACTTATGCACGCTGTGGCATCATCGTCAATGTCACGCCACTTGAGCCTGAGTGGGAAGGTCATGTGACGCTTGAATTTAGCAATACCACCAATTTGCCAGCGCGTATCTATGCCGGTGAAGGCGTAGCGCAGATGCTATTTTTCCAATCAGATGCTGATGATGTCTGCGAGACTTCTTACAAGGATCGCGGCGGTAAATACCAAGGGCAGACGGGCGTAACCTTACCTAAAACTTAAGGCCAAAAACCCAACACTGCCAACACCGCACAATCAGACCCTTAAGCATGACTTAGGGGTTTTTTGATTAATTTGAGCGGATAAACTGTGCCATCTATGACAGTTACAAAATAGCACGGAATTTTGGGTGATGGTGATATAAAATAAGCCAGACTTTACAAAACGAGCATAGCAATGAGCGATATCCGTATCGAAAAAACACACAATTTTGATTTTGCCACCGCGCGAGATAGAGCCAAGCAATGGCTTGGTGAGGCTGAGCAGCAGTTTGGATTAAAAGCCACTTATACCGAAGGCGAGTCGATGGATACTGCCAGTATCAGCAAGGCAGGCGTGGATGCCAAAGCAGTGCTTGATGCCCAAAAAATCACCTTTGAAGCATCGCTTGGATTTTTCGCCAAGCCATTAAAAGGGGTGATTCATGATGGGATTAATCAGGGTTTGCAGAAGTATTTTGAAGTATGATTTTGGCTTAGGATAAAGGGTGGAGTTATGACTGTTGAGATGATTATTAGCATTTGTTTGGGGATTGGTCTGGCAGCAAGTACAGGCTTTCGGGTATTTGTGCCGTTATTTGGATTGTCATTGGCATCGTATTTTGGCATCATACCGCTCAATGACACTTGGGCGTGGGTGGGTAGCTTATCCGCCTTGATTATCCTAGGTGTGGCCAGTGTGGTTGAGTCCATCAGCTATCTGGTGCCTGTGGTGGATAACCTACTTGACACCATCGCTGTGCCATTGGCAGGCGTGGCTGGGACGCTGGTGATGGCAAGCACCTTGACAGACATGAGTCCTGCGATGACTTGGGCGCTGGCCATCGTCGCAGGTGGTGGGGCAGCGGCAACCATCAAGACCACATCAGCGGCGACACGGGCGGTATCGACAGTGACCACCGCAGGCGCGGCCAATCCTGCCATCGGCATGGCAGAAACGGGCGCGGCGATCGGGCTGTCGGCAGTGTCGATTCTGTTTCCTGTGGTTGGGATGTTCATTGCTGTCATCGGCATCGTGGTATTGATTTGGCTTGCGGTGCGTCTAAAGCGTCAATTTGCCAAATGATCTTAAACATCCTTGAATGATAAAGCAATCAAAAGCTCGGTATATGCCGAGCTTTGGTGTATGGATAATCACGATTTTATTGATGTGCTTGCCATGCAGTCAGGTGCTGATCGGCCACCGATTCCAAATGCGCATACATCGCCACAAAATCAGATTCATCCCCATAATAAGGATCGGCAACGGCTTTACCAGTTGGATCAAATAGCTGCAAGCGTGCCACCGTGCGACCATCTGCAAGCTGTTCGGCTTGGGTGCGTAGTTTGCTTAAATTTGCCAAATTACTCTCATCCATCGCAAAGATGAGTTCAAATTCATAAAAGTCCGCCACGCTGATCTGTCTGGCTCTTAAGCTTGATAAATCATAGCCTAGAGACCGACCAACTTTGATACTGCGAGTGTCAGGCGGATTGCCTGTGTGGTAATTGGCGGTGCCTGCTGAGTCTAGGCGTATGGGTAGGCGAGCATTGGAAATTTTGGTCGCCATCACCGCTTCAGCAGCAGGCGATCGACAGATATTGCCAAGACAAACAAATAAAATACTGCTAGGATAAGTCATAAATCTTCTCAATCATCAATGTGAAATCTTGTACTTGTCATGCATCTGATGTATCTGGTGATGATGATCCCATCACCAACTCATCCACCAAAGCCGATAGCACGACTGTGGCAAATGCCCCCTTAGGCAGTTCAAAATTCAGCACCAACGACGCATCATCTACCCAGTACCAAGTAAGTAGCCGCACCAATAGGCGTAAGGGGCGATAGCTCATTTTGGCATCAATCTTCAGTAGTCCTTGGCAAAATACCGTAAATTCATCCCGACCAAGCACGCCATCATACAGTGCGGCCGCATCAGCGGTATGCTTGGGTGTACCTGTGCCAAACAGTGGGGCGGTGGGGTGAATATCACAAGTTCTCAGGCGAGTGCGGATGTCATCATCGATATCAGCGACAAAAATCGAGCCTGTGCCATCCAGATTAAATACATCACCGTCGATCGCCGTCTGCCAGCTGCCATCTGCCACACGAGCATCCAGCATGGCATTGAACAGTGCACTGCGAGCGGTCGAGATCAGTAGGCTGTCACGATGAGCGGTTTTTTTATTTGGGCGGTAGGGTTTGGGCGTGGCTAGGATTTTTTCAAAAAAAATTTGAGCCTTTTGGATATTACCCTGATCATTGCCAAACCGCTGTTCGCCAAAATAGTTTGGCACGCCACTGGTTTTGATTTGAGTTAGCCTATCATCGATGGCGGCTTTATCGCCTGTGATGGCGTGTAGGGTGATGGTGAAGTGATTGGATTTGTGCGTACCACGACCTAGCTTGCGACTGTGCCACACTTGCTCGCTGATGTGGACGGACTCGCCATCGTGCAGATGCGGCTTGATAAAGTCGGTAAATGGCACACTCGGCACCACCTTGGTCGGCAGGCGAATACTGAACCACTGATGGGTGATGGCGTGGCGGTCTTTTAGCCCTGAATAGCCGACATCTGCTGTAGGCACGCCTGCCCAGTCAGCCAGTAGTCGTACGACATAGGCGGTGTTTAGATTGATTTTGGTGATGTATAACCACAGATGTTCGCCATCGTGGGTGTGCTCGATGGCAAGCTGTTCGGTGACGATAAAGTCGGCAGGCGTGGCTTTATAAATAGCGTGGCGGATAGGGCAGATCATGGTATCGCTCAGTAAAATATCTTCGCCACCATTGTATCACACAAACATCTTCTTCGGCAGATAGCCAATCACCATCTCATCAGGGGTAGCCGTACTATCTGCGGTGATATGCAGACGGTAGCGGTCTTTGAACACTTGGGGTAGCACATCACTGACATTGTGAATCTCATCAATATCCACGCCATACTTATCATCGATATGCGATGTCGCTCGAGTACCTGCGATGTCAAACGCTTGATAAAACTCGCTTTGTTTGGCGATGGCGGTCGCTTGATGGATATCATCAGCCATAATCAATAATTTGTGATGATATTCTTCAAAATGATTGGGCTTGTAGCCACCAAGATTGACAAAATATAACTGTTTGTCGTTGGGCGGGTCATTGGGATGATCGTCTTTATTGATAATCTCGATACGATAGCCATCAACTGCAGTAATTTTGCGATAGGCATCTAGGTGCCAAATATCTTTGATTTCTGGCCAAGCTGATTCAAAATGCGGTATCAGCTCACGCACATCATCGGCGATACCAAAGAAAATATCATGCTGTTCGATCAGCCGACCCTTTGGCGTAGCACCGATTTTTAGCATATATAGATACATGGTTTCCCCTGTTAATAACCTAGTTGGTTTAGTTCGTGATATTCATCACAGCTTTTTTGATAGCCGTTATCACAGGCTTTACTAAGCCATTGTTTGGCGAGTGTTAAATCTTTTTTGATGCCTTGACCATGATGGTACATTTTGGCAAGATTGATTTGGGCAAAAATATTACCTTGTTCAGCAGATTTTAAAAACCAATCTTTTGCTTGTGTGTAATCTTGAGTTATCCCAATGCCGCTGCCGTACATTTCACCAAGATTAAGCTGTGCATCTGCAAGACCTTGTGTAGCAGCTTGTGTGTACCAATACAAAGCCTGCTGATAATCTTGGGGTATAATTTTGCCATCATAATAAAGTTGAGCAAGGTTGAATTGGGATTTTGCAAAGCCTTGTTTGGCGGATTTGGTGTACCACTCCACAGCCTTTTTGCCATCGAGATAACTTGGGTGGGTGGCAAAAATATATCCCAAATTATATTGGGCTTGGGTTTGATTTTGTTCGGCGGCTTGGTTTAGATAATCAATGGCTTTTTGGGTGTCTTTTGGAATGCCATACCCTTGATAATACATCATTCCTAAATTATACTGGGCGTTCGCATTACCTTGATTGGCTGATTTGCTAAGCCATTGGTGGGCTTGTGAATAGTTTTGGGTAATGCCTTGACCGTCAATAGACATCAAGCCTGCGATTAGTTGGGCTTGGTCATCCCCTTGTTCTGCCGCTTGACTAAAATAACCAAATGCTTGGCGATAGCCATCATCAGTACCAAGATCATAATAATACACACCTCTATCAAAGGCGGTATTTGCCATCACCGACATCGATAGCATTAATCCCATCGCCAAACTTGCTAACTTTTTCATCTTTTATGCTCCATAAATAGATTGACTAATTGGTGGATAATATCATATTTGCCAAAAGTGTTTTGCTTGAACAAAAAGGTAGCATTCGCCAATAATACATAGCTCAAGCAACCATTCCACTTGGCAGAGAGTAGGTGAAGCAGTGTATCATCTTTGGGTTTGGGCTTATGTTTGAATGAATAAATGTAAATTTCTACCATTGATTGTGTTTTTATTTTAAATATTTAACAAATATATCCATAACATCATGATATTATAAATTTAAAATTATTTAATTTATCTCATCATACGGCCAAACAAAATCTTTAGGTCTTAAATCGGGATAAAAATAAATCAAATATTGCCCGATATTTTCAACGCCATAAACCGCACCGCAGCGGCTTAATTCTCTATCGCGCAGCTGTTTAACCAGCTCATATTTTTCTTGATTATTTGTGGCGATAGGATAGCTATAGGCAAGCTCGTATTGCTCGTCAATCAGATTTTGATAAAACTGATTTTTATTTTCGCTATCCTCCTGTGCGATACTAAATGCCAAGGCAGCCTGCTTACTCTCATCCAAGGGCAGATTGGATTGCCTGTCGCTCATCGCTTGCATTGCCAGACTTGAAGTGCTCAAGCAAATAGAGATGGCAACATCTGCTTTTTCTTCTTGACTTAAATCCAAAAAAGGATAGATGAGCGTATCTGCCCAAGCAGTCGCCCCAGTACTTATCAGCATGAGTATCGCAACAGCACTGATTTTTAATTCTTGCATTGTGATAAGCCTGATATCAATAACCTTATTGGTTTAGCTTACGATATTCATCACAGCCATATTGATAGCCGTTATCACAGGCTTTACCATACCATTCTTTGGCAAGTGAGTAGCTTTGGCGGACACCCCAGCCATTGTAGTACAAGCCTGCAATATTGGATTGAGCCACGGCATCATTTTGGGCGGCCGCTTTGGCATACCAGTTAAAGGCTTGTTTATAATCTTGACGGACGCCATAGCCGTGATAGTACAGATAGCCTAAATTTACCTGAGCCTCAGCAAGCCCTTGATTGGCGGCTTTGGCGTACCATTCTACCGCTTTTTGATAATCTTGGCGTACGCCGTGACCTTTTTCATACATCAGCCCAAGATTGGTTTGAGCCTCAGCAAGCCCTTGATTGGCGGCTTTGGCGTACCATTCTACCGCTTTTTGATAATCTTGGCGTACACCATAACCTTTTCCGTACATATAGCCTAAATTTGCCTGAGCATCAGCATATCCTTGATTGGCGGCTTTGGCGTACCATTCTACCGCTTTTTGATAATCTTGGCGTACGCCGTGACCTTTTTCATACATCAGCCCAAGATTGGTTTGAGCCTCAGCAAGCCCTTGATTGGCGGCTTTGGTGTACCACTCAACCGCTTGTTGATAATCTCGGCGTACGCCATCGCCTTTTTCGTGCATCAATCCAAGATTGTATTGAGCACCAGCATTCCCTTGTTCAGCAGATTTGGTGTACCATTCGAGTGCTTTATTGTAATCTTGATTTACACCATAGCCCATAATGTACATATAGCCAAGTTTTAGTTGTGCTTCACTATCCCCTTGTTCCGCCGCTTGACTAAAATATGTAAATGCTTGACGATAACCATCATCAGTGCCAAGATTATAAAAATGTAAGCCTTGCTCGTAGGTAGTATTCGCCATCACCGACATTGATAGCAGAAGTCCCATCGCCAAAGTTGCTAACTTTTTCATCTTTTACACTCCATCAAAAGACTGATTAATAATTTATCTAGTATAACAATTTCCCCATCATTTGCCAACGAAGTCAATTTGACAAAAATTACAAAAACTTAGCCATCATCACAGCATAAAACTGCTATAATAAGCCCATTTTATTTGCCAAATTTTGGATAACTTATGAGCGTATCAGCCAATAACAACACCACTCACAAACCGCACAATCCTGATAATTTTATCCGCACGCCACAGGGCGAGTTTGCCCATCGTGATGTCCAAAGCACCAATAAAGCACGCTTGACAGAGCTTTTGAAACAGCGGATTTTATTCCTTGATGGGGCGATGGGGACAGAGATTCAAAATTATAAACTCACCGAAAGCGACTATCGTGGTACTCGTTTTGCTGATATCGCTAACGATGTCAAGGGCAATAATGACCTCTTGGTACTGACACAGCCTGACATCATCAGTGCGATTCATAGAAGCTATCTGGAAGCTGGCTCGGACATCATCGAGACCAACAGCTTTAATGGTACGCAGATCTCGATGGCGGATTATCACATGGAGCATCTGACCTATGAGATCAACCGTGAAGCCGCTCGCCTAGCCCGCCTAGCTTGTGATGAATACAACGCCAAAACGCCTGATAAGCCACGCTTTGTGGCAGGTGTCATCGGTCCGACTTCTCGCACTTGTTCCATCTCACCCGATGTCAATGACCCTGCGTTTCGCAATGTGACCTTTGATGAGCTCGTGGACAACTACACCGAAAGTACGCTGGCACTGATTGACGGTGGGGCGGACATTATTTTGATTGAGACGGTGTTTGACACCCTAAACGCCAAGGCGGCGATTTTTGCGGTGACGGGCGTATTTGAGATGATTGGCTTTGAGCTGCCGATTATGATCAGTGGTACGATTACCGACGCATCAGGGCGGACGCTGTCAGGGCAGACGGCAGAAGCCTTTTATAATTCGGTACGCCATGCCAAGCCCATCTCAATCGGCTTTAACTGTGCTTTGGGGGCGGACGCACTCAAGCCACATATCCAAAGCTTATCTGATGTCTGTGAGACCTTTGTGTCAGCACACCCCAATGCAGGCTTGCCGAACGAATTTGGCGAATATGACGAAACGGCCACCGAGACTGCCACGATGGTGCAGGGCTTTGCCAAAGCAGGGATTGTCAATATCGTCGGCGGCTGCTGTGGCACGACACCTGAGCATATCAGCACGATTGTTGAGATGGTATCACCGCACGCCCCACGAGCCATTCCTGAGTACAAGCCCGCTTGCCGTCTGTCGGGGCTAGAAGCTTTTAACATCACTCGTGATAGCTTATTTGTCAATGTCGGTGAGCGTACCAATGTTACAGGCTCCAAAAAATTCTTGCGACTGATCAAAAACGAAGAATACGCAGAAGCTCTGGATGTCGCCCGAGACCAAGTAGAAGGTGGTGCTCAGGTTGTGGACATCAACATGGATGAAGCGATGCTTGATAGTAAGCAGGCGATGATTCATTTTGTCAATCTGATTGCGTCCGAGCCTGACATCAGCCGAGTGCCACTGATGATTGACTCATCAAAATGGGATATCATTGAAGCAGGTCTCAAATGCACGCAAGGCAAGGCGATTGTCAATTCTATCTCGCTCAAAGAAGGCTATGATGAATTTGTCGCCAAAGCTCGCCTATGTATGCGATACGGGGCGGCGGTGATTGTCATGGCGTTTGATGAAGTCGGTCAAGCGGACACCGAAGCACGCAAGATTGAGATTTGTAAACGCAGTTATGACATTTTGGTCGATGAAGTGGGTTTTCCATCTGAAGACATCATCTTTGACCCAAACATCTTTGCGGTAGCCACAGGTATCGAAGAGCATAACAACTACGGCGTGGACTTTATCCGTGCGACCCGTTGGATTACTGACAATCTACCCAATGCGATGGTGTCGGGCGGTGTGTCCAATGTGTCGTTTAGTTTTCGTGGTAATCCGATTCGTGAAGCGATTCATGCGGTGTTCTTGTACCACGCCATCAATAATGGCATGACGATGGGTATCGTCAATCCTGCGATGCTTGAATTGTATGATGAGATTGAGCCGTCTGCTCGTGACGCCATCGAAGATGTGATTTTAAACCGTAATAACGACAATAACGAAGCGACCGAAAAGCTGCTTGAAGTTGCCGAAAATTACCATTCAGGCGACAAAGCCAAATCAGGCGGTGCTGACCTAGCATGGCGTGAAGACACGGTAGAAAAACGCATTGAATACGCCCTAGTCAAAGGCATCACTACCTATATTGATGAGGACACCGAAGAAGCTCGCCAAAAATACCCACGACCGCTCGATGTCATCGAAGGGCCTTTGATGGACGGCATGAATGTGGTGGGGGATTTGTTTGGTGCAGGTAAGATGTTCTTGCCACAGGTGGTCAAATCCGCTCGTGTGATGAAACAAGCCGTCGCATGGCTAAATCCCTACATCGAAGCCGAAAAAGTCGCTGGCGAGTCCAAGGGTAAAATCCTGATGGCGACCGTCAAAGGTGATGTGCATGACATCGGCAAAAATATCGTCGGTGTGGTCTTGGGCTGTAACGGCTATGAGATCATTGACCTAGGCGTGATGGTGCCGTGTGAGAAGATTTTGCAAGTGGCTTGTGATGAAAATGTAGATATCATCGGATTGTCAGGGCTGATTACCCCGAGCCTTGATGAGATGGTCTATGTCGCCAAACAAATGCAAGAGCAAGGCTTTAAGCTGCCGCTACTCATCGGTGGTGCGACCACGAGTAAAGCACATACGGCGGTCAAGATCGAACCCAATTACCAAAATGACATCGTCGTCTATGTGGCGGATGCCAGCCGTGCTGTCGGTGTGGCGACGACCTTATTATCCAAGGATAAGCGTGGCGAGTTCATTGATGAGATTCGCGCAGAATACAGCGAAGTGCGTGAACGCCTAGCTAATCGTAAGCCAAAAGGGGCGAAGCTTAGCTATGAGCAGTCGATTGCCGAAGGTTTTCAGTATGATTGGGATGGCTATACACCGCCAGTGCCAAATACGCTAGGGCAAGTGGTGCTTGATGATTATCCACTTGAAAACTTGCTGCCGTATATTGACTGGACGCCGTTTTTTATCTCGTGGGGCTTGGTGGGCAAATTCCCAAAAATCTTTGATGATGCAGTTGTCGGTGCTGAAGCCCGTGA
The DNA here is from genome assembly GCF_002894025.1 of Moraxella sp. RCAD0137. Classification (NCBI taxonomy): domain Bacteria; kingdom Pseudomonadati; phylum Pseudomonadota; class Gammaproteobacteria; order Moraxellales; family Moraxellaceae; genus Moraxella; species Moraxella sp. RCAD0137. Next base: position 42,672 of record NZ_LTCC01000004.1, on the reverse strand, counting down.
TTTGTACGCCAATGCACAAGCCATGATTGATAAGCTGATCAAAGAAAAACTCGTCACCGCCAAAGCGGTATTTCGCCTAGCCAAGGCACAACGCAGTGCACCTGACACCGTCGTAGTCTATGATGAAGCAGGTCAAGTGGTTCAGCACTTTGAGCATTTACGCCAACAAAGCGATAAAGTCACCGGCAAGCCAAATTATAGTCTGGCTGACTTTATCTCGCCAAACGGCGATGATTATTTAGGCGGCTTTACCGTGTCTATCTTTGGTGCCGAAGAGCTTGCCAATGAGTATAAGGCAAAAGGCGATGACTATAATGCCATCATGGTGCAGGCAGTGTGCGACCGCTTTGCCGAAAGCTTTGCCGAGCATCTGCATGAGCTCGTTCGCAAAGACTACTGGGGCTATCAAGCGGATGAAAACCTAAGCAACGAAGAGCTGATCAAAGAGCAATATGTTGGCATTCGTCCTGCACCAGGTTATCCTGCTTGCCCTGAGCATACCGAAAAAGGCAAGCTGTTTGACTGGCTAGACACCACCAATGCCATCGGTACTTATCTCACCGAAAGCTATGCCATGTGGCCACCGTCTAGCGTATCGGGTTTTTATTATAGTCACCCTGACAGCACCTATTTTAATGTCGGTAAAATCAGCAGCGACCAATTAGAAGACTATGCACGCCGTAAGGGTTGGGATATCAAAACCGCTGAGAAGTGGCTAAATCCAAATCTCTAAGCTTGTGCTAAATTAGGTTGGACAACAAAACCGCTTTGATGATGTCAAGGCGGTTTTTTTGGGTTTGGTTGCTTGGGATGACTGAAGGGCAATTGAGGCTGGAGTTATTTGGCGATGGCTTTTAGTGTTTGGCTTGCCATCCGTCCCATCTGATTGACATCGACGACGATGCCATCAGCACTTAGCACATCACCGCAGTAAGCGTGTAGAGCGACGATTTGATGAATTGGCGTCGTTGGTGCTTGGGCGAGTATCCCTGCCATCATACCAGAGAGTACATCACCCATGCCGGCAGTTGCCATCGCGGCATTACCGAGCGTACAGATGCGAATCTTGCCATGCATATTGATGGTGAGTGTGTTGGCACCTTTTAGTACCCATTGCCCGCCGTAGCGTGACTGTAGTGATCTGATGGCATGGATACGATCAGCTTCGACTGCATCGGCGCTGATACCTAACAAGCGAGCAGCTTCGGCGTGATGTGGCGTGGCGATGGCATTGGCTGGCAGGCGTATATTTGAACAATATGCCAAGCACCACAGTGCATCTGCATCTATAATGATAGGTATGGTTAGCTGAGCTAATTTTTGTCGGTACACATCACAAACTACAAGTGACCATTTATCACGCCCAAGCCCCATGCCGATACAAATAGCTGTCATATGCTCTGGCCTAGCTTCATACATCTGATCGATGTCATGCACCATCAGATTAGGTTTACGGGCGATGATAGCAGGATGATGATTGGGATGTGTGGAGATGGTGACACGACCTGCGCCGACACTGATGGCGGTCTCAGCACTCATGATGACCGCACCGCCCATCGTGGGGTGACCACCGATGACCATGACCGAGCCGTAGTCACCCTTGTGCTGATGGCTGCGTGAGCCATCACGAGTGGGTAGGGTGGGTAGGGTATTATCGATATGAGCAGTTGTGATTAGTGCATCATCGGCAGGGATGAGTGGTAGGCAGATTAGCTTGCCGACATGGCTTTTGGCACAGCCGGTGAGCAGTCCTACCTTATAGCCCATCAAACACAGTGTCATATCAGCACGCATAGACGCAGGCAGTGGCATCCCTGTGTCAGGATGTAGCCCTGTAGGGATATCGATGGCGATTTTATAGCCTGTGTGTGTATTATAGTCATCGACGATGACAAGCATCTCATCTGTCAGCGGACGATCCAGACCATTGCCAAACACCGCATCGATATGCACATCTGCCACCACAGGCGCATTCGTGATGCTGATACCTGCATCGATGGCAGCTTGGCAGGCGCGCAGAGCATCAGCACTGGCAGGTGGAGCGATTTGATAGATATGCACTGTATGATGGCGTGACAGATAGACGGCGAGCAGATAGCCGTCGCCACCATTATTGCCGCTACCGCACCAGATGCACACTCGTGATGGTGCTAATTGCCCTAGCAAATGATTTGCCATCATCAGTGCCGCTTGCTGCATCAGTCCATAGCTTGAGTTGCCAGCGACGAACCAGCGAGACTCCCAATCTTTGACGGCTTGGGCGGTATATACAGGGATGGGGTAGCTCATCATCTTATCCTTATCAATGACGAATGAATGGCTTATGCGTTCGCTTGGCTCTGCGCCATCAGCTCATCACTTGGCACGCCACTATGAAACCGCAACTGATCATCAGGCGAGTCAATCAATTCACGCTCAACATCACGAAAGAACGCCACCCGCTCATCGATACTCTCATCCGTGATGGAGCGAGCCAGATTCAGATAGTCTTCATAATGTCGTGATTCTGATTTGAGTAGATATTTATAATAACGAGCCAATTTCTCATCATCGATGGCATCAGCGAGTGCCGAGAATCGCTCACAAGAACGCGCTTCAATAAACGCCCCAATAATCAGCACATCCACCATCGCCGCAGGCTCATGCGTCCGTTTGTGTTTGAGTAGCCCTTTGGCGTAGCGACCTGCAGGCAGATAATGCCACTGGATACCACGATCTTTCATCAAGGACAGCACTTGCTCGTAGTGTAGCATCTCTTCACGCACCAGCTGTGCCAGTCGCTCTTGGAGTTCACGGTGAAATTCATAGCGAAAAATCAGATTCATCGCTGTGCCTGCTGCTTTTTTCTCGCAGTTGGCATGGTCTTGGAGTAGTAGGGGTAGATTGTCTTTGGCAAGCTTTAGCCAGCTATCAGAAGTGCGACAGCCTAAGAATTCATAAATATGGCTGATGTCCGTCTGTGCGCGGGCGCGAGTGGTGATGATGGCCAGATCATCGTCATGGCTGCTGTTTGGGTGTGTCATGATAGTCCTTATGGGTGGTGCATCTGCTGCCAAAACCATCAATGACAGCTATGATGCCTGTATGATGCCTTTATTATAGCATATTGCCAGCCATCAAGGTGAGACTGACTTGGCGCGTTTGATCAAACCTACAGCAGTGTAATCAGCCATAAATGCAACAAAATTTAAGCCAAACAACATTTGTCACAGTGTCGTAACATTAATATGCTACACACCCAAATTTCAGCGTACAAATGTTTTAAATGTCAAGATTTGATCTGATTTATCAGACGAATATTTGTAACAAAATTTGAAATACGCACGCAATTTTTGCCAAAAATTAGCCTTATTTTGGCCATAAACTGATCATTTTTATCATAAAAATGAAAAATAATCCAAATAAATAACTTTAAAAAAATGATAAATTTCAAAGATTTATAAAATAATATGCAAATGTTACAAATTTTTTCATGCCAAAGGTATTGCAAAATATTTCAAACTTGGTATTCTATAGTCACAGTATGAAGATTGGCTGCCTGTATTGCTACAGTGTGTAATTTTATGTTACTCTTTGCTGCGATGCTCAGCCATCATGAATTGATACATCAGCACCTCGCCAGTGTATCTCATAAGCAAGCAATCTTGTACCGGGCAACGATGTCCGATTTTTAAAGTGGAGAAACCCATGAAAAAACTAGTTCTAGCTACTGCAGTCGCTGCTCTATCGGTAACAGCCGCTCAAGCTGCACCTACCGTATACGGTAAAGCATTCCTTACTCTTGATCTAAATGATGGTGATACTGACCGCACCACAGTTACTACTACTACTGTAACCAATTATGATGGTACTGTAGCAAGTCGAGTTGTTGGTAATTCTGAAACTACTAGCGTTTCTACTACTGGTCGCAGCAAACTAAATTCTAACGCTTCTCGTATCGGTATCCGTGGTTCAGAAGCACTAACTGCAAATACTGACGTACTATACCAACTTGAATACCGCGTTGATGTTGATGCACGTGACCAACGTAACTTTGAATCTCGTGACACTTACCTAGGTCTAGCTAATAAGCAATATGGTACTCTGCTAGCAGGTCGTCTATCTGCGATCGATGGTCGTGTAGACTATGCTAACGTAACTCAAGGCGGCGTACTTGGCGGTGACAATGTTCTAGCATCATTCGACAAACCACGCGCTAACAACGCATTTGCATATGTTGCACCAACTTATAACGATGTAACTGTATCAGCTATGTATGTAATGGATGAGAACAACTCATCTGACAGCCTAGGCCGTGATGCTTTCGGTGTGGCTGCTCAATATGAGCCAAAAGCACCATACCGCGCAGGTGTTTCTTACATCCAAGCAGGTGACTTTAAAGCTGCTCGTATCTCTGGTGCTTATGACCTAACACCAGCGACCACCATCGGTGCACTATATCAAAATACTGACTTTGGTGGCGATGACAACGAAAATGCATTCACTCTAAGTGCAAACCACAAAGTAGCACAAACGCCATGGACTGCATACGGCCAAGTTGACCTAGTTGACAATGCTAATGGCAATGCTAATGCTGAAAAACAACGTTTTGTATTGGGTGGTAAATATGCATTTAACCGTGCAACCACTGGCCACATCTATGGCGCTTATCTAAACACTGATAAGTTGGAGTACGAAACCACAACTACATCTGCTGACCCACTTCTTGGACAAACCAGAACTGTTACTGTTTCTGGTACTGAAGACTACAGCGGTTTCGGTCTTGGTGCAGGTCTAGAATACAAATTCTAATCCCAGCCGACTCAGTCAAAAAAGCTCATCGTATGATGGGCTTTTTTTGTTGATGGCATCTGTGCGCTATGGATGTATGATAAGTCTGTTTGGCACTTAGGCATCCATCGGCATCACCGTAAGAAACACCCATGCTGCAAAAAATGCAGTGTCTGCACCGCTGCCACCTTATCCGTCAATAGCCCCGTATGGCTCACCGGCAGGATCAAATAATCATCAGCGTCCTGCAATCTGGTCTCGGACAGATACACCGTGCCATCATGCTGACGCGCGTCACCATCGAGCTTATGGCGATGAGTGTGCAGCGTCAAAATTGGCAAACCCAGTCCGATCGGTCGGTTGCCAGCGATGATGCCTAAGCTGACATCATCACGCAGCGGCGGGCAGCTGCCATCCAGCGCCCCCAGAAACGATTGGTTAATAAGCGGTGATAGGTAGCGATGCGCAAACTGTGCCGTCTGACTGCCCTGATGTGGCGTGCCAAGCGTGACACAGCGATGCACTTGCCACATCGGATAATGCACCAAAAAATGCCGTATCACAAGGCCGCCTAGGCTGTGTCCGACCAGATTAATCGGCATGGCAGGATCATGATGGGTTAGCAGATACTCGTGCAGCCCTTGACTGTTCTTGGCGATGGGGTGGCTTAGGCTTTTGTAGCCATAGCAATAGGTTGGCAAGCCATGATTTTCCAGTCTCTTGGCCAGTGGTTTCATATACCACGGATTTAGATGCAGTCCGTGAATTAGGATGGTTAAGGGTGTGTTCATTGCTGCTATGATATTGCTTAGATGAACCGATATCATAACAAATCTATAAAATGACAATCAACCATCGCACAAAAAGCATACAATACATACAATAAAAAAAGACCCAAACCAGCGTTCGGATCTTTTGGGATTTAAAATGATTTAAAATAAAGCTAAGTCATCAACTTGGCGGATTATTTACCACGATAAGTGATGCGACCTTTGCTCAAATCATAAGGGGTCATCTCAACCTTGACCTTATCACCTGTCAAGATGCGGATGTAGTGCTTACGCATTTTGCCCGAGATGTGGGCGATGATTTCGTGTCCGTTATCTAGGCGGACTTTGAATAGGGTGTTTGGCAAAGTGTCGATTACTTCGCCTTCAAATTCGATGATGTCGTCTTTTTTTGCCATAATCTCATCAATATCGTTAAAAAATTTGGGCTATTATACTATTTTTTGAGCCGAAAACATAGCCTTATTTGACTATTTCGGCAAATTTAGCCAAAGGGGCGTCAGTGGTTCATCAGGCAGTAGCGTCTGGAAGCGCTCTGGATAATAGGCATTGATAAAATACAGCCCATCAGCCGATGCGGTCGGCGGTGCCAAGGTGCGATCTTTGGCGTGTATCAATGGCATCAGCGCATCCACCGCCATCTCACCACGACCGATGGCAAACAGTGCACCCATGATGTTACGCACCATATGATGCAAAAAACCATCGGCTTGGATGTCCAGCACCAGATACGCCCCATGTGTGAATAGCTCGGCATGGCTGACTGTGCGTACAGGCTGATTGGATTGGCAAGCTGCCGCACGAAAACTTGTAAAATCATGCGTACCGACCAAAAGCTTGCTTGCCTGTATCATCTTATCAATATCAAGCGGTGCATATTCATGTGTCACCTGATGGCGCAAGATGGCAGGGCGATAGGGCTGATTGAGCGTGATATAGCGATAGCGACGAGCGATGGCACTAAAGCGAGCATGAAAATCATCAGGCATCGGCACCATCCAGCGCAGAGCGATGTCATCGGGTAGCATGCTATTGACACCGCGCAGCCAGTTATAGACAGGGCGATGGGCGTGCGTGGTGAAATGCGCTACCATATTGCCAGCATGGACACCAGCATCGGTGCGACCTGCAGCGATGAGCTCGATGGGTTCGTTGGCGATCTTGGATAGGGCGTTTTCGATGACGGCTTGGACACCGATGGCATCGATTTGGCGTTGCCAGCCACGATAGTTGGTGCCGATGAACTCGATACCGACGGCATAGACCTGTGCATGGTTTTGGGCGGCTTGGGTGTCTTGTGTCATGGGGCGATCGTCCAATGCTCGGCAGTGAGCTGATTATTTAGGCTAAGCCACAGCGCCTGCCCGTAGATGGCAGCGATGCTAAGGTTGCCGCCTGAGATGACGCCATGCGCATACTGCCATGCGCCAGCTGCGTAGGTACTGCTGACACCGCCAAACGGGCACATCGTCGTGCAGATGATGCGCACGCCACGAGCGATGGCATCATCGATGGCACGGATGATGGCAGGCGACGATGGCAAATTGCCCGAGCCATAGCCGATTAGGATGACTGCTTTGACATCAACATGGAGCGTCTGTAGGCTCTCGACAAGATAATCGGGGTCATTAGGCAGAGCATAGATGGCGTGGATACGGGTTTGGGCTGCTTGCTTGATGATGGTTGGCAGGTGGGATAAATGATGATCCAGCACCGCCTGATCCGTACCATCGATAACCGCTGGGCTGATGGCAGCTGGCACACCGACAAAGGCATCGTGGATTTGGCTGTTGATTTTTTGGGTGTTTTTGGCATCAAGTGTCTGATGATAAAACTGCACAAACACACCCGTCTGTGCCATCGCGACATCCAGTGCACCGCTAAGATTTGCCCATGCATCGCTGTGTGGATTGATCTGATAATCGGCAGAATCAGCGACGAACAGCGGCTGCATACTGCCTGTGATGACTAGGCTAATATCATTAAAGTCTGCCAAAGCATGTGCCAAAAATGCCGCCAAAAAACTGAGTGTATCCGTCCCTGTCAATAGCACAAATCGGCGCACGCCTGTGGTATAAGACGCCAAAATCAGCTGATAAAAATGCACAAACTCCGTCGGTGTCAAGGTGCTAGAATCCTTGACGACATCGTTATCAAGCACGGTGATGGCATACTGCTTCTCTGCCAATCGTTCGGTCAAAATCGGCAAAAACACATCAGCAGGCAAGGGCGATAAGGGCGTACCATGACTGCCAAAAGTACCGCCAGCATAAATCAGATGAATGGGTGTGGTCATAAGAATCATCACTCAAAAAAGCTTAGGCGTATTATAAAGCAAAGCCACCAAAAAAGCACATCAAATCATCGGTAAAGCCATCGTACTCACCATCGCAAGGCGTGTCTTAGGCAAATAAAAAAACCATTTATGCCACGATAGGACATAAATGGTTCTTGCACACGCTAAAATGGCGGTGAAACGCTCAAATTAGGGCTTAGATGCGACCTTGTACGATGGCAAGCATACGGCGTAGCGGCTCAGCAGCACCCCACAGTAGTTGGTCACCAACGGTAAAGGCAGTCAGGTACTCGCCGCCCATGTTCATCTTACGCAGACGACCGACAGCGACATTTAGCGTGCCTGTTACTGCTACAGGGGTTAGACGCTCCATGCTCGCAGGTTTGTCATTTTCGACGACATCCAGCCATGGATTGTCGCTGTCACGCAGAGCAGCTTCGATTTCTTCAAGTGGGATGTCTTGGGTAAGCTTGATGGTCAGTGCTTGGCTGTGGCAACGCATCGCTCCGATACGCACGCAGATACCATCGATATTGATGAGTTCATCGCCTGATTTGCCAAGGATTTTATTGGTTTCGGCTTGACCTTTCCACTCTTCACGAGATTGACCGTTTTCAAGCTGACTGTCGATATAAGGAATCAGACTGCCTGCCAATACTGCGCCGAAGTGCTGTTTTGGGAAGCTGTCGCTACGCTGTGTATCGGCGATGGTCTTATCAATCTCAAGGATGGCAGACGCAGGATCGGCAAGCTTGTCAGCGACCGAATCACGCAGTACGCCCATACCGCTGATTAGCTCACGCATATTGTTTGCGCCAGCGCCTGATGCGGCTTGATAGGTCATCGCTGACACCCATTCTACCCAGCCACGGCGGAACAGTTCGCCGATGGCCATCAGCATTAGGCTGACGGTGCAGTTACCGCCGATGAAGTCTTTTTTGCCATTGGCTAGAGCGGCATCAATCACATCACGATTGACAGGGTCTAGGATGATGATGGCATCATCTTCCATACGCAGTGAGCTTGCCGCATCAATCCAGTAGCCATTCCAGCCGCTGTCACGCAGTTTGCCATGTACGGCTTTGGTGTAGTCACCGCCTTGGCAGGTGATAATGGTATCGCATTTGGCAAGCTCGGTGATGTCGTTGGCATCTTTTAGAGTGCCTGCATCCACGCCAAAATCAGGGGCTTTGCCACCAGCGTTACTCGTTGAGAAGAACACAGGCGTAATGTGTGCAAAATCGCCTTCTTCGACCATACGAGCCATCAGTACAGAACCCACCATACCACGCCAGCCAACCAGACCGACTACCATTTTTTCTGCCATGTTAAAACTACCTTTTGCTTGGTGAAATGACCCAATCAAGACCATCACGATTGGGCGTCATGTGAATGGATAACTATGCCTTGTTATGACCAAAAAATCAAGCACTTTTATGCACTTTAGCACAGCAATTTTTTGGGATGAAGTTAACTTATGGTTAATCATTCCTCCAGACCATCTGCACGCTTAAGATCCTCTTGTGTCATCGGCGTCATCAGATAAGCGTGCGCTTGGCCGACTTGAGTGGCTTTGATGAGGGTAAATGCATGCAGCAAATCGGCACTGATCACAGTATCGATGTCTCGATCCGCCTCAAGGTATATTAAGCTGTTCTCATGAATCAGCTTTAAGTCGATGAGTGTGTTTAAGATCGGCTGCCACAGATCCAGCGCATACGGCGGATCGATGAATATTAGATCAAACGGTCCTTGAAGTGCGTCCAATGCCGTCGGAGAGGTGCCGTGTATGATCTGAGTGGAGGCACTGAGATTTAATAGCTCAGCATTGGCAATGAGCTGCTTGGCTTGAGCAGCATTGGCCTCAATCAACACAGCATCTGCTGCACCACGGCTTAACGCCTCAAACGCCAGCGCGCCACTACCAGCACAGACATCAAGCACGCGCGCATCGGTCAGATGACCTGTCAACCAATTAAAAATCGTCTCGCGCAGTCGATCAGGCGTCGGGCGCAGACCGTCGGCGTCGATAAAGCTGATCAGGCGGCGTCTGTGCATACCACCGATGATGCGCACTTGATTGGTGGGTCGGTTGGGGCGATGATCGGTGTGCGATCGGGCGTTTGGGCTGCGGCGTTTGGTGGGTGATTTCATGGTAAGTTTCTCTGGGCTTTTTTATTTTACAAATATTTTGCGACTGTTTTGGGTTATTTTACTGGATGTTACGGTTTTGTGATAGCCCTTGGATGGAATTTGTGACTAAGTTAAAACTAGGATTAATTTGTCAATTTTGATGGCACAAAAACACAGAATTTTCCCAAAGCGCGCCAGATCTGTGCTAGAATAACGGGTTAAATTTTAGGCAAATTTGCCATCGCTGCCCTTAAACATCCACATTTTAGATCATTGCTATGTTTTCATCTGTCTGGCAAGCCCTAAGCGAACACCCTGAATTTATCGCCATGCTGACGATTCCGCCAGTGACAGCGTTCGTGACTTGGGCGCATGTCTGGATGGCGCTTGAGATGTTGTTTTATCCCATCAAATTCTGGGGCATTCGCATCAATAATATGCCATTTGGGCTAAAAGGCTTGGGCTGGCAAGGCATCGTACCTGCCAAAGCAGGGAAAATCTCTGGTAAAATCGTCGATCAAACCCTTTCAAAGCTTGGCTCACTCGATGAGTTTTTTCAGGCGATGGAGCCTGAAGAGATGGCAGAGTTCATCACTTTAACAGTCGATAAAAACTTAGAAAGCCTCATCGATGAGATCATGCTGGAGCGCTCATATACACTGTGGACGCACATGCCTTATGCCATCCGTCGCCGCATCTACTCACATGTCCATGCCAAGCTGCCTGACATCATGAAGGCGCTGGTGATGGATTTGACTTATAATGTCGAATCGCTTGTCGATATGCGCCAGATGATCGTCTCTAAGATGGAAAATGATCGCAAGCTGATGGTGGATATGTTTTTGCGCGTCGGCAAAAAAGAAATCAACTTCATCTGGAAAATCAGCGCACTGATCGGCTTTGGCTTTGGTGTGGTGCAGATGGCGATTTTTTATTTTGTGCCACAGCATTGGACAGTGCCTTTTTTTGCGATGGTGTGGGGTGCTTTGACCAACTGGATCGCCATTTGGATGGTGTTTAATCCTGTTGAGCCGCGCTTTATTCCATTTGTTCGTCTGTTTCGTTATGAGATGGTCGATGGCCATAAGCGCATTCGATGGATGCGACCGCACTGGCACACCTACAGCTGGCAAGGCGGCTTTATGAAGCGACAAGATGAGGTCTCAAGCGTGTTCGCTGAGATCGTCGTCAAAGAGCTGGTGACCCTTGAGAACATCATGCATGAGATGATGTACGGCAGCCGTGCGGATCAAACGCGCGATTTGATGAAGTCGCATTTATACGGCATGCTCGAAGAGCCTGTGGTGGCGACGACGCTGAAGATGGGCATGAATGAACAAAGCTTGGATCATTTTAAAGACATGATTTTGGATAAATCGATCGATGCCACCATGGTGCCGATTCGCGATCCAAAGCTCAATACTTCTCGAGCCAGCAAGATTTTTGGGCTGTTCGAGGGTCGCATTCGCGCTCTGACACCCAAAGAATTTCAAAATCTATTAAGACCAGCTTTTCAAGAAGATGAGATTACCTTGATTGTCCTTGGTGGTATCACAGGCTTTTTGGCAGGCTGGCTGCATCTTGTGGTGGTGTTTTTCTAATTTGTCGGCGGCCATATCGCCGCTTTTTGTGGTTATAAGTCAGATCAAGCAGCTGCATGCTTTGCTTGATCAGTCACTGAGTTGATAGCATTGATCGAGCGTTATGCCCATCAATGTACAGCAAATGAGTATCATACTATGCTAATAACAGAACTTGGATATTTTGCACTATTACTGGCCTTTGTGCTTGCGATATTGCAGGCGATTTTACCCGCCGTTGGGGTGATAAAGCGACAAGGACAGTGGCAGCGATTGGCTCCAAGTCTGGCGATGGCGCAGTTTTTGGCGATGGCGGCGTCTTTTGGCGCGCTCATTGCAGGCTTTTTGTATAATGATTTTAGTCTGGTATATGTCGCCAAGCATTCAAATAGCCTGATGCCGTGGTACTACAAGCTGTCTGCCACTTGGGGCGGCCATGAAGGTTCGTTGCTGCTTTGGATGACCATCTTGGCCACTTGGTGCATGTTGGTGTCGGTGTTCAGTCGTGGGCTGCCGCTTGATATGCGCGCGCGTGTACTGTCTGTACTGGGTGCAGTGCAGACCATGATGCTGGCGATGCTGATTTTTACCTCATCACCATTTGATCGCGTGCTGCCGAATCTGCCTGTCGATGGCGCGGATCTAAATCCGATGCTCCAAGATCCAGGATTGATTTTCCATCCGCCGATGCTGTATATGGGCTATGTGGGCTTGGCAGTTCCGTTCGCGTTTTGTATGGCGGCATTATGGGCAGGTCGATTGGATGCGACTTGGACGCGCTGGAGTCGTCCATGGGCGCTGACGGCGTGGGCATTTTTGACCTTGGGCATCGCGCTGGGTTCATGGTGGGCATACTATGAACTGGGCTGGGGCGGCTGGTGGTTCTGGGATCCTGTTGAGAATGCCTCATTGATGCCTTGGCTTGCTGCCACAGCACTGGTGCATTCACTGGCTGTCACCGAAAAACGCGGCGTTTTTAAGGCATGGACGATCATGCTGGCCATTTTTTCGTTTGCGCTGAGCCTACTTGGGACTTTTTTGGTACGCTCAGGTGTGATCACCTCAGTGCATTCATTCGCCGCTGATCCGACGCGAGGCCTTGCGGTGCTGGCGATTTTGGCGGTGATCATCGGCTTTGGTTTGTTGATGTTTGCACTGCGTGGCTGGAAGCTGACGGTGGAGAGTAGCTATAAGCTCAAATCACGCGAAACCGTTTTGGTTATTAATAATCTAATCCTGCTTGTCGCCACACTGGTGGTACTGCTAGGAACACTATACCCGATCATCGCTGATTTCTTTAAGCTTGGTCAGGTCTCCGTTGGTCCTCCGTATTTTAATGCCTTATTTGTGCCATTGACTTGGCTGCTTTTGGGCTTTATGGGCATAGGTTCGATCTTGCGCTTTAAATATGACAGCCGTCCGCTGCTCGCGACTATTTTAGCGTGTGCGCTCAGTGCCTTTGTTTTGGGTTCGGTATTGGCATACATGGTGTCGCAGCTGGCGGAATTTCCTCGCTTTGACTATAGTGTGTATGTCTCAGGCATCTTATCGTTGTGGGTGCTTGCGTTCATCATTATTGACATCAAAGATAAACTAAAGCACCATAAAGGCGGCCTATTGTCAGGTCTTGGCAAATTGACACCAAGCTACTGGGGCATGCAGATTGCGCACATTGGCGTCATCGTCTGTGTGATGGGTGTGGCTGGCGTGAGCAGCATGAGCATCGAAAAAGATGTGGCGATGACTGTCGGTGATAGCGTGCATGTCCAAGGCTATGATTTTTATTTGCAAGAATTTGAGACCATCAAAGGATCAAACTACGATGCCACTCAGGCCACCATCACCGTCAAACAAAACGATCGATTGATCAGCACGCTGTATCCCCAAAAACGCAACTATGTCGTCAGCATGATGCCGATGACTGAGGTTGGTATTCACACCAGCTTATTAAATGAAATGTATGTGGCTTTGGGCGAGCCGATCACCGCTGATAATGGCCAAACCGACATCAACACTTGGGCGGTACGAGTCTATGTCAAACCGATGGTGCGCTGGATTTGGCTAGGGGCGATCATCATGGCCTTGGGTGCATTCATTGCGATCATCGATAAGCGTTATCGCCTCTCAAAAGTCCAATCTATCAGACGAAATGATACAGGAGCATTGTGATGACTCGAAATAAACGCCTTTGGGTTTTTATCATTCCTTTATTGGTTTTTGTGGTGCTTGTGGTGATGCTGTTTCGCCAATTGGGCAAGCCCACCGAGGTCAATACCAGTCGCGTCGTCGGGCAGCCTTTGCCTGAATTTAGCTTACCGCTTTTGTCTGATACCACACGCCAAATGACCAAAGCAGATCTGCCAAACAGCCCATTTTTATTAAATGTTTGGGGTTCGTGGTGTCCTACTTGTTATATCGAGCATCCTTTTTTAATGCAGCTACACGCCAAGGGTGTGCCGATGGTGGGCGTTAATTATAAAGACGAGCTGTCTGATGCATTGGCTTATTTGAACGAACATCAAGATCCATTTATATTTTCTATTCAAGATCTGTCAGGTGAATATGCGTTGGATCTGGGTTTGATGGGTGCGCCCGAAAGTTATGTGGTTGGCGGTGATGGCGTGGTGTATCAGCACATCGTCGGCGAGGTGGGCGAGATGAATTGGCCTCAGATCGAGTCGTGTATGACCGCGGTGGCTGATGCAGCGCTCGACAGTGATGCTAAGCTGGCTGCATGTCAATAGGGGAAACAGATGAAAACATCCATCATGGCGGTGATGCTAGGTTTGTGCGTTACAACGGCTGCTTTGGCGACCAATATTGAGCTGTATGAATTTGATTCGCCTCAACAAGAAGCGCAGTATCGTGGTTTGATCGAAGAGCTCAGATGTCCAAAATGCCAAAACCAAAATCTGGCAGCTTCTGACGCACCCATCGCGCAAGACTTAAAACAAAAAACCTATGAGATGGTCAAAGATGGCCGCACGGATACCGAGATCCGTAATTATATGTTTGAACGATATGGTGACTTTATCAGTTATAAGCCGCCTGTGCGGCCCTCGACTTGGATTTTATGGTTTTTTCCGCCTGTGCTGCTGGTGCTGTTGATTTTAGGTTGGCTGTATAAAGCCAAAAAAGGCCGTGCGGCCACCGTCAGCGATACGGCTGCGCCACTGTCTGCCAGTGAAGAAGAGAAGCTGGCCAAGATTTTGTCGCAGCATCAAGATCGGCTGAATCACTCAACAAAATCCACCCCTCAAGATTCAGATAAAGCATAAGGCAGCCAAATGACACCGAGTTTGATTTTATTTTTTTCGTTATGTGCTGTACTGACAGTACTGCTGTCGATTGTGGTGATTTCGCCATGGATGCGTTCGCAGCCAGCCGCGGACAATCAGCTGATGGCGGTCAATGTGCAGGTCTTTGGCGAGCGCATTGGCGAGCTGGAGGCAGATCGAGCAGCGGGCAATCTGTCTGAAGCTCAATACCAAGCACAAATCACCGAGCTAAAACGCCAGCTGCTTGAGGCGCAAACTGTGGCAGAAGCGCATGCCCCTGTGGGTGCCAAAGGTCGTGCCATCGTGCTGATCTGGATCCCGATTTTGGCGGCGATCGCTTATCTGACCACTGCTGATCGCACGCCTGTTTATGCGCTGTGGCAAGCCCAAGATAGTGTCGGTCAGGTCGCTGACGATCTTTTGACTGCCAAAATAGATGCACCGCCTGAGTGGGCGACCAAAGATTCGATGGCATTGATCAGCGCCATGCAGACCAATGTGCATCATCATGCCTATGATGCCGATCGCTGGATGCGTCTGTCGGAGCTGTTTATGATGCTCGAGGCGTATCCACAAGCACTCGAGGCACTGTCTCGTGCCAATCGACTAAGTCCTGACAACCAAGAGATCGCCTTGGCTTATGCACAGACCAGTTTCTTTGTCAATGAAGGTCGCATGGATGCGCAGTCGCGTGAGATTTTGGGTGATATTTTGGCCAAGTCGCCCAAGCATGAGGGTGCGATGATGATGATGGCGATGGGCGAATCACGCGCTGGCAACTACCCAGAAGCCAAGGCGTGGATCGCAAGACTACGCTCAAACATCGCATCGCATTCAGGCGATCGCAGCGAGGCTTTAGCAAGTCTGGATAAACTGATGGATAACATTACCGCCCAAGAGGCTGCTGCTGCTCAAGGTGTGGCCATTACGGTACATATGGCACCCAATCTAGCCGCGCAGATGCGTCCTGATGACATTTTATTTGTCTCTGTGACTGATCAAGCCGGTGGTGCGCCTTATGCTGTCAAGCGTATGGCAGCAAGTGAACTGACAGCTAGTGGCGTCGTCGTGCGTCTAAGTGATGCTGATGCGATGATGCCTGGCCGCACGCTGTCATCAGGCCGTGATGCTGGCACGACACTGGTGGTGAATGCGCGCATCAGTCATTCAGGCAATGCCATCGCCGAATCTGGAGATCTGGCCGCCAACCCTGTGGTGCTGGATAAACAAAATCAGATCAGCTTAACGATCTCACAGATCATCCCTTAAGGTATTGGATTTGGGTTTGATAACTCAAATTGATGGGATGTATCGCATCAAAGACTTGGCTTAGACCAAGTCTTTTTTTTTGGCTATTAGCATGGCAGCCAAAATCAGCTCATGATGCATAGATTGACTGATGGGTCATGATTTATTAAAAATTAATCGAATTTTGCCGATTTTGATGAGATTTGGAGATGGATTTCATTAAATTGTCACATTAACTTGTGATTTCATCGGATTTTATGATAAAAGCCAATAAAAGCACTTGAACAATTAGCCAATGTGTTTTATAGTGGGTATGTTTTTGTTGGGTAAGTTTACTTACCGTATTTTACTGTCATTGGCAGATTTTGATTTGGAGAGTTTCTCATGATGCGCATCATCCTATTGGGCCCACCAGGTGCAGGCAAAGGCACTCAGGCTCAGCTGATTTCAAAAGAATTTGGCATTCCACAAATCTCAACTGGCGATATGCTCAGAGCTGCGATCAAAGAAGGCACAGAACTTGGTAAATTGGCCAAAAGTGTCATGGATGCAGGTCAGTTGGTGTCTGATGATCTGATCATCAATCTGGTCAAAGATCGCATCAGTCAGCCAGACTGTGCCAATGGTTGTATCTTTGATGGTTTTCCACGCACCATCGCGCAGGCTGAAGCGCTGTCAGCAGCAGGCGTGGATATTGACTATGTCATCGAGATCAGCGTACCTGATGATGAGATCGTCAGCCGCATGTCAGGTCGCCGCGCGCATTTTGCCTCAGGTCGCACTTATCATGTGGTGTACAATCCGCCAAAAGTCGAAGGCATTGATGATGTGACAGGCGAGCCTCTGGTACAGCGTGATGATGATAAAGAAGAAGTCGTACGCGATCGCTTGTCTGTGTATCATGCACAGACGGCAGCGCTGATCGATCATTATCAACAAGTCGCTCAATCAGGTGAGAATGCACCAGAATATCATGATTTTGATGGCACCAAGGCCATTGACACCGTGCGTGACGAGATTTTTGCAGTATTAAAATCTTAACTGATCATCACGATTAAGCCCAAAGCACTGACGCTTTGGGCTTTTTGGTTTTGTGGATCAATGTAACAGATGCTGATGCAGAATTTTGCGCAGCTGTACGATGGTCTTTGGATTTTCGTGAATGTTATGTCTGCCTGTGATGATGGTTTCTGAGGCAGTGCCTTCTAGGTGCGAGCTGTCATAAGGCACGACACCATCTGAGATGGCAGCACCCACAGTATCGACGCTGTCCTGATCACCGCGATGATTGCCGACGATGGTGTGATAGCGCACCGATGGGCTGATTTGTACATCCTCGGTCAAGGCCACAAAGGAAGATCGATCCGACAGCTGGCTTGCGCCATTTTGAAGATACAGCGATCCCAAAAAGCTTTGGGCGCTACCTTCACCGCTCAAAGCTCCAGTAATTGACTTGGTGAGTTCTACCGGCAGGCGGATGACACGCCGCGCTGCTCTAGTGAACCAGCGATCGGCATAATCGGTACCACGATGCGGCGCAGAGATGAACACGGCCTCATCGATCTGTGGCAAGGCCGATAGCATCAGACGATCGTTGATGGCTTGGCGTTGATCTGATGGGAGGCGGTTGATTAACTGATACTGTTTTTTGTCATCAAGTCTGGCCAGTGCCGCAGTCAAATCGGTATCGGACACCAGCATGCGTGATATCACACCGCCCATGCTGTGGCCGATGATCACAGCATTGCGACTGGCGCGATCTTGACCTGTGGGATCGACGGCTTGGAAAGCTTGACGAATCAGCTGATGGATTTGATAGCGATTTTCAAGGATTGGCAGGTTTGTTGAGTAAGCGATCTGCCAGACTTGATAATTGTCATTAAGCTTAGGATCAGATAGTAGCGTGTTGGTGAGATTCACCCAAGTGGCTGGACTTGATGCCAAACCATGCAGCATAATGATGACTTGTTGATCAGGTTGATAAGGCTTGAGCATAAAAAGCTCGGGCAGCGCCATGGCATCTTGCCGCGAGATCATGTTCATCAGTGAGATCTGTTGCAGCTGATTTTCACTCAGCCACAGCGCATAGCCAGCAGAAAAATTGGCTGTCAACGGATGATCTGTGCCGTACATCGTGATGCTGGCTTGTTTTGAGGGATTAAAAAAGTAGGCATCAAACTCGTCGGCAGCCAGTACTTGTTTTAGATCATCGCCTCGAGGCTGCACCATCGCAGTCAGCTGTACATGACCTGCTGGATGGATGCGATCATTCAGTGGTTTGTTGGGTTCGATATTCATCTTGCGAGCGCTGACGGTATGACGGTCATGAATGGCGCCGATAAAACTCACCCCAAGACCTGAGCGCCGCGCATTGACATCTAAGTTCACCAATCTTGAATCATAAGCTGAAATCAGATCAGAAAACAGCGCTCGATGATCATCAGAGTTAGCCAAAATTTTTTGCAGATAATCATCGGCGGCCACAGATAAGCGAATGGTGTGCTTTTGGTTTTGATCTTGGCTATAAATGGTGCTGATTGGTAATTGATTGTGATTGGTTGTGTTTTTTGAACTTGGCACATCATCGATCTTGGCATCGGCAAAAATACCGCGATCGGCGCGATAAATCTGTGTCACCAGATCATTGATCGCCAAATGATACAAATCCAGCGTGCGCACATCGGCATCTTGGGCGATCGGCGAGGGTGCTTCTGCACCGCCCAGACCGTGATAAAATAAATAAGCATAGCTTAATTTGATCGTCTGATACAGCGCCTCACGGTACTGGGCTGCGCACATTTGCTTGGCCTCGCTCTGTGCGCGCATGGCTTCATCGCTCAGTGGCGCATTGGCATAATACGGATCGATCGGCGGACGATCCAGCTCAAGTCGGCAGGCGTCTTGGGCGATGAGCGTCTGTGCGCGGGTATAATACAGCTCGCTTAAGACCGCAAGCTTTAGGCGGCTGGGCGTCTCAACCAAAAAAGTGGCATCGATGGCTTGGATACAGTCCTCAAAATCTGCCATGCAGCTTTCTTGGGTATGACCCGATGAGACCAAAATCGAGCGCGTGGCAGCACTGACTGCAGAGGTGGTGACGATGCTACTACGCGACTGCTCGAGCAACTTGGCTGGTGTTTGCTTGGGTGGCATCAGCGTGCTACAGGCGCTCAAGGCGATCAAAGCTGTAATCGCCATCAAGCCACGAAGCGGCTGTGATAGGGCTGTAAAAGGTTTCATAAGATGATGTTATGCCTGTCTGTGGGCGCAGTTTGTATGCTTTCATAGCCCAATCAGACTCGATGGCTATGAATGAGATTTGACAAAATCGGTCTTTGATCAATTTGTTTATCATAATAAAAAGCATCCGCACAATCAAGATGCGCGGATGCTTTGGGTTGGTTCATTATTTGATGGGTTTCACATCAATGTCATCGGCTTTTAGATTCCAAATATAATAGCCGCCATTTTCGACGATGTTAATCTGTTCGGTCAACTGGGCATTGTCAGGATGCTTAGCTGCCAAATCACGCAGGCGCTTTAGGGCTGCACTGCGATTATCACCCAGCAAATCAGCTTGGGCGATGCTTTGCTCAGCATCGATACTGCCTACGCTGATGGCTTTGTCCAGATACTTACGACCCTCTTTAAAGGCACCCGTTTCAGACAGCATCATCCCAAACAGATAATTAGCTTCCATGTCATCAGCGCGCAGCTGTAGTGCTTTTTGCATGTGCGTGCCAGCGCGCAGGGTGTAGGTAGTGCCCAGATTTAGGTTGCGAGCCATGCCGTTTAATTTGGCGGCGCGCAGCACCACATCAAATGAGGCATCTGGCGCAGCGGCATGCGGCTCGATCCAGTCTGATAGGTGTTTGATGTTTTCGGTGGTGATGTACTCAGCCGTACGACTTGGGAAATTGGGCGGGTAGTTGCGTACATTTGGCGAGACATCATTGATGAATTCATCAATCAAAGTCACATCAAGCACCTTGGTGCCTGAAGTATTGGCAGGGATGGTCACAGTGCTGATGTTCTTAATCTCAGTGACTGAAATGTTTGGGGTCGGTAAGCCTTGCACTGAGGTCTGCAGTAGATTTGCGATGCCTGGCTGAGGAATGATGACCTCAGTGATTTCACCGCGCATGGCAGGCGCTTGAAGGACTGCTTGAGTGGCTGCACTTGAGGCAGTGCTGATCGATGCGGTCGGCAAAGTGGCTGTGTTTGCGATGGCAGCGCTGCTCATCAAAGCGCCAACGATTGCGACAAGTGATACTGTTTTCATAAAACCATCCGTTTTTTAATTAAACCAATAAAATCAAGCATCGCTGTTGTGCGCCTAATGCACTGCTAAAAGCTTGGGCGATGGCTTGATAAATTTATCAAATCATAGCAGATTTCATACTGCTACAGGGTAAAGATTTACAAAAATTTGCATAAAATATTGCGCCAGTGTTGCTGATTGCAACTTATGATAACATCGGTGTGTCATCGGTATTGATGGGTAAGCTGCGATCGTATTTTGTAAGTTTAATATACAAAAACGCACCCACCACGACATTGACCGCGGCTGTGATGGCAAATAGCTCAGGCAGAGTCATCATTGCCAAGACCACGATGGCAAAAATCGCTGAGACCACCATAAATAGCGCATTAAAAATGTTATTGGCACCGACAATGCGCGAGCGATGCGCGATCGGCGCATAGGCTTGCATCGCGGTATAAAGCGGTACGATATACACGCCACCGCTAAAACCCAATAAAAACAGCTCAGCAAACACAGGCCAAGTATCACGATGTGTGATCAGCTCAAAGATGCCATAAGGCTCAACTGGCGCTGGCAGCGACAGTTGATTTAATGAAAAATACAACAAAGCGGCAAAGAGCGTCAAGCCTGCCAAGCCAAAAGGCAGCAGCCTAAAGCTGACTTGGTTTTTGGTGAGCGTTTTACACAGCAGTGAACCGATGGCGATGCCCACCGAAAATAAGGTCAATAAAAAAATCACCACCGATTCATCACCATGCAGCAAAACCTTGCTAACCTCAGGGGTCTGCGTCAAAAAAGTCGCGCCATAAAACCAAAACCAGCTGTTGGCCAAAATGATGAAAAATAACAAAGGCAAGCTGTACAGATATTTGATGATGCCATAGCTGGTACGCACGATATTCCAATCGATGTCAAGATCGGCGGCGCGCACGGTGGTTTTTGGGATTTGGCGCGCTGCCAAATAGCCCAAAATCGCCACAAAAATCGTCACCGCAGCCAGCCAATATTCGGACAAATACAGCTGGGTGAGTACACCAGCTAGCATCATACCTGTCAAGATGGCAAGACTGGTACTGGTCTGAAATAAGCCATTGGCTGCCACCAATTCATCGCGGTGCATGGCCTCAGGCAGATAGGCGTATTTGATGGGGCCAAAAAAAGTTGACTGCGCGCCCATCATAAATAAGCAGATGAATAATAAGCTGTAAATCTCAAAGATAAAGCCGATGGCTGCCACCGCCATGATGATGATCTCAAGCAGCTTGATGCGTCGAGTAAGTAAAGATTTTTCGTATTTATCGGCGATCTGTCCTGCCAACGCCGAAAATAAAAAATACGGCAAAATAAACAGCATCGCTGCCAGATTATTTAATAAGCTGACTTCCATACCCAGCTTGACGGCGGCTGAATAGGTCAGCACCAAGATCAATGCTTGTTTAAAGACATTGTCATTAAACGCCCCAAAAAATTGGGTAAAAAACATGGAGGAAAATGCGGATCGGCGAAATAAGTTAAGCTGGCTTGCCATAATAAAAACTGCATCTAAACAAGGGGCGGTGAGTGCAAATTGGTCTTTCATCACTCATAAACTCTGCTATAATAACAGGAATTTTAGTTTTTATCTTGGGTTTTTTGTATGCCAAAGTCGGTTTTGATGACAAATCGGATATTTGTCCCTGTGTCGTTGGTATTTTATTTGCCGCTGATGGCCACTCAGGCGATGGCTCAAGATGCAGTGACGATGGCATCTGTCGCACCAGTGGCGCAAATTCCCCAAAATATCGATGCGCCCGCCAATGGTACTGCACTTGGCCAAAAACCGACCACGCCTACATTACTAACGCCTGAACAAATCCAAGATAGATTGAATGCCGCCAAAAACCAAGCACTGCCTGTCAGCTCAAACATCGCCATGCCCACCGAGCAGATGCCGATCGCGCGCATCAACGAGCCAGCACTGCCCATTGGCCTTGACTTGACGCAGCTAAAAGACAGCATGCCTGTGGCGACCGATGAGCTGCTTGCCCAAACCCCGACTACCCAAACCCCAACCACCCAAAACCCGAGCGCCACAGGCATCGATCCGCGCGAGCATATTCCTGATTATCAAGGATCGACAGCGCCCACCGAAGTGGCGATCGCCCCAAGCATCGAGCCTGAGTCTCCAGGCGTGATTCAGCGACTGTATGATCGGCTGTTTAACGATGGCGTCAGTAAAGTCCCGCGCCTAAAAGCCAATTTTTATCAAGCGGTAGAGGGCGGTGAGCCTGCCAAAATAAAATCCGCCACCCAAAAAATCGAACCTTATGCCAACATCAAAGCAGCGATCGAAGATGTCACCCAAGAGTCGGTGATGGATTTGTCCACTTCGGTGGCGCGACTTAAGCAAACAGCGCTGACAGCCGCGCGCGCTGTGGGCTATTATGAGGTGGATCTTGCCATCGTGCGCACCAGTGTCGGCGAGGTGGATGTGATCATTCACGATCTGGGTCAGCCAGTCAAAGTCGAGCAGCAGGCTGTCGAGGTGCGTGGTGTAGGCAGTGGTGATGCTGCCTTTCAAAACGCGGTGTCATCAGTGGCATTGCAGCCAGGGGATGTATTTCATCATGGCAACTATGAGAGCAGTAAATATCTCATCGAAGATGTCAGCTTAGAACAAGGCTATTTGGATGGTCGCTGGTTGGATCATTCAGCCGATGTGATTTTGCCTGATAATATCGCCGATGTCAGCTTGATTTATGATACAGGTGAGCAGTATGATTTTGATGAGGTAGTGTTTTTTACCATCGATCATGACACAGGCCAGCTCACCACAGATCCAGATAAACTGCCTGTCAAACCCAAGCTGCTTGAACAGCTGCTCAGCTTTAAGATGGGTGATGCCTACAATCGCCAATCGGTGCGCGCACTATCCAATGATCTGCTTGCCACAGGCTACTTTAATATGGTCAATACCGAAGCGGTCTTTCCTGAACGCGGTCAGCTTGACAATGCTCAAGTCAGCTTTGAGCAGTCATCAGGCAGCACAGCGCCGATGAATGAAGCATCGCTTGAGCCTGTGATTGAGACGCTGACACTTGATGATGGCACGATGGTCGATGTGGCGCCGATCGAGTTTAGCGCATCCAGCCTTATCCAAGACAAGCTGGATCTGGTCGCTGCCAAAGCGCGCCGACTGTACGACATGCCAGATGATCGCGTCTTGGCGATCGATAACAGCAGCGAACAAAACCGCTCTATCTTAGGCCGCATCAGTGATGCCATCTCAAGCGTCGCACGGGCGATCCTGCCAGATGAATCAGAAGCCGATCCTTTTAATATGCCAGAGGGCGTGGAGCGCCCTGAGCTGGCGGGTCGCAAAACACCCAATGAAGTGTATCAGACCAAAAAAGTCCCATTGTACATTTTCGTTGCCAGTGATAAGCCGCGTGATGGTCAGATCGGTGTGGGCTGGGGATCGGATACGGGTGCGCGTGCCATTGCCAAATTTGAGCATAATCTGGTGAATCGCGATGGCTATCAAGCAGGGATCGAGCTGCGCGCTGCCCAGAATCAAAAAGGCGCTAAGCTGTATGCCACACGCCCGCTGAGCCACCCTTTAAACGACAAACTGCGTGCAAGTCTTGGCTATGAAGAAGAGGTGATCGCCCAATCCACCAATGGCTTTGATTTGACGACGCGCACACTTGAACAAAGCCTAAGCCGCAACATCGTCGTCGATAATGGCTGGAATCGTACTTATTCACTGCGCTATCGACTTGATGAACTAGAAACCCAAGCAGCCCCAGAGACTTGGCAGGATTTGCCAGTGAACTTCATGGATGGCAAACCCAGCCAAGAGGCGCTTTTGGCAGGTTTTGCGCTGCATAAGACCGTCAGTGACAATCAGGTCAATCCGATGCGCGGCTATCGTCAGCAGTACTCGATCGAGGCGGGGACTGACAGCGTGATTTCAGATGCCAATATGATCATCGCGCGTGCTGGCGTGAGCGGCGTGTACAGCTTTGGTGATAATGCTTATGGCAAAGATCGCGCGCATCAGCTGATTGGCAGTCTGCAAGGCGGCTACATTTGGTCGGATAATTTTGAGAATGTGCCGTATCGTCTGCGCTTCTTTGCTGGGGGCGATCAGAGTATCCGTGGCTATAATTATAACAGCTTATCTCCAGTGTCGGATAAAGGGTATTTGACTGGCGGTCAGGTGTTGGCTTTAAGCAGCGCTGAGTATAATTATGAATTTATGAACGGGCTGCGCTTGGCGGTGTTTGGTGATGTCGGGAATGCTTATGACAAAAATTTCACCAACGAAACCAAAATCGGTGCTGGCGTCGGTGTGCGCTGGGCATCACCTGTCGGGCAGGTGCGAGTCGATGTGGCAACGGGGGTGAACGAGCCTGACAATCCCATCAAGCTGCACTTTTTTATTGGAACGCCATTTTAAAGGTATGACAAAAGCCTGCGTATCTTATCTACATCTTAAGGCACGGCATCAGCAGTGATTGGATGATATATTCAATGATGAATCAAAATTGATAAAAAGAGTTATCAGTTAAGATAAGCCAAAATTTGGCGAAAATTGACCGCAAATTAATTGATAATTTTTCCCATTTGTGATTAAATGGCATATTTAAAAAAACGATGACAACAGGCGATCTATGACCCATCAGGATAATTCACAGCCACACCCATCGACAGCATCGAAGCGTGCCGAGGATGCGACTGGGTCTTTTGCGCCTAATCAATCGCCTGTCAAGCCACCCAATCAGCCCACCAACCCAACGCCGAAGCGACCGCGCTGGATGATCTATCTGATTCGTCTGCTGATCACAGCCATCGTTGCGACTGTTTTGCTGCTGGTGGCACTGTTCGCTGTCACAAACAGTGAGACAGGCTCAAAATTTTTAATCGAAAAAATCGCGCTGGAGACTGGCACTGAGCTAAAATATACCGAAGGCTCAATCCGCCGCGGCGTTTGGGTCTCTGATGTCAAAATCGCACAAGGCGAGGACATCACCATCACTGTCAACCGCGCCTATGTGCAGCTTGGTTGGCGAGCATTATTCGCGCGCCAAGTGCATCTGGTCAATCCTGATATCGATAAAGTCAAAATCACCAACAAAAAACCCTCTACAGGCGAGCCGTTTGATTATGCCACCATCAGCCTGCCTGTGACTTTAGAGCTACAAAATGCACGCGCCAATGAGATCATCTATGATCAAGCAGGTAGCGAGCCTGTGGTGTTGCACAGCATCCACATGCCATATGCCAAATGGTCAGGTTCTGAAGTCGAGATCAAAGACAGCGCGCTTAGTTACGGTGACGTCGTCGATGTCAGCCGAGCCACTGGCACCATCACACTGTCTGATCACTACCCGCTTAAGCTGGATGCTGATGTGCATGTATCGGCGCTTGACGGCGTGTATTTTGATACTTTGGCAGTAAAAGCAGGTGGCAGTCTCAAGCGTACCGTCGGCACAGTGAGCAGTCGCTATAATCAGCATGATGTCACAGGCAGCTTTATCGCCCAAGGTTTGGATAAAAACTCACCGTTTAGTGCGCGGCTGGATTTTGATGAGGTGTTACTGCCTTATGCCGAAGAGCAGCGTATCGTTTTGAGCAATGGCAGCATTACCGCTGATGGCGTGGTCTCGAACATTGAGCTGCGTATTAATACCGATCTTAGCGCCAAAGACATCCCGAGCGGTCATTATCAAGGCCGCGGCATCATCAATGATGGCGGCATGCAGATTCCATATTTAAAAGCCAACACACCAAGCGGTACGCTGATCGCGACGGGCGATATGCGCTGGTCAGATGAATTTGAGCTGGATGCGACCATCTCAGGCGATGGCTTTAAGATTCGCGAGGTGATGCCTGTTGAGTATCGCGATTATCAGGCTTATTTGCCGCAGACGCTCACAGGATCATTGGGTGTGCGTTATGCATTACTTGATCGTAGCAATGGCGATACGCGCTTTGAATTTGATCTGAATCAAAAAGACGGCGAGCGCATCCAAGCCACACTCACCCAGAACCAACAGATCGATGATGCACCGTGGCGAATTGATGCCACTTGGGCAAATCTCATCCGTCATGGCATCCCTCAGATCGGCGAGATTAACAGCCGCCAAGGCAGCGCTAATATTCGCCTAGAAGAGGGGCGCACTTTCATCACCGCCGATGCTGACATCATACGGCTTAATGCTGCACCCAGTGGACGCTATGCCATCGAGGCGAACATCGAAAAGGGCGAGCGGCTGCATTTGACTGACTTTTATTATCAAGGGGTGATCGGGCAGCTGACAGGCACGGGGCGGTTGGATTTTGCGACCTTGACACAGCCCTTGCGGTGGCAGATGGATCTGCGTGCCGACCCACTGCGTGCCAATGCTTATTTTGATACACCCAACAAGACGCCATTTGAGACCATCACAGGTCGTATCGTCGCCACAGGTCGGATGCGTGATGATCAGGGCGCAAGCGTGCATGATGTTGAGATCATAGACAGTGATTTGGATGCGCGCATGCTTGATGGCGCTAAGGTGCATCTGATCGGCCGCGGTGCTGGGGTGGTGCGTCTAAGAGATGGTGAGATCGAGCATTTGACCGCCAAATTTGATGGCGATGTCGATCAAAGCCTATTGCCACAGCTGCGCCAATCGACCATCGGCATCGATGTGTCAGGGGATCTAAATGCGCTGAACATCAATCGAGCAAGCTTGATCAGTGAGTCGGGCAAGGTATCGCTGGCAGGCAAACTTAAGCTCAATGACGGCATCGGCTGGGATGTCACAGGTCGCCTCGATGAGGTGAATACCGCAAAGTTTGTGAATAATAACAATCTCATCGCCGTCATCACAGGCGATGTGGCAAGCCAAGGCAAATACACCGCTGGTAATATCAGTGAGCTTGCGCTGAAATTCGATGGCGGCATCCGTAATGATCGCCTGCCTGATGGCAATGTGTCGATTGACTTGGCAGGCTCTGGTTCGCGCTATGTGATCCATCGCTTAACACATCAAGGCGGCGCTGGCGGTCTGGATGCCTCAGGTTGGGTGGATATCAGCCGCGGTGTGGCGTGGCAGTTGGATGCGCAGATGAATGCTCTGAATCTCGGGGCTTTTGTGCGCAGCCTCAATACGCATCTAAATGGGCGCATCGGCATTACAGGCAGTTGGCAAGATGATATTCAAGAGCTTAACATCCGCGATCTGGATGTGACTGGGATATATAACAATCAGCCACTTAAAGCCAGTGGCAACCTGTATGCCAAGCTGTCGTTACCTAAGGATTTGGGTGCTTATATCGATCAGATCAGACGCAGCAGCCGACGACCCACCACCACCGATGAGCTCTTGGATCTGCGTGGCCGTATTGATGCCAATGCGCGCCAAGCCCAAAACATTATCCATGTGCTTGATGCCAATGATCTTAATATCCAGATCGGTGACAATCTATTGGCGATGAATGGTGATCAGTCACAGCTGACCACCAGCATCAATGTCAGCGATCTGGGGCAGATTGTGCCAAAAGCAGCAGGCATGATCCAAGGCGGCGTGATCTTGATCAATGACGATAACGCCTTGCCGACCTTGTATGTCGATGCATCAGTCAATGCGCTTCGTATGCCAAATTTGGTGATCCAAAATGCCCAAGTGCTTGGCAAAATCGTCAATCTGGGTAATAGCGACAGTCAGCTGCTAATCCAAGGCAATGACATCATCGCCATGGGCAAGGTGATTAAGTCTGCACGCGTTGATTTTAGTGGTACAGAAAGCGCACACACGCTGACTGTAGCCACCAAAAGTGGCGATATCGAAGCGGCGGCACATGTGGTAGGATCGCTGGATCGCAATACGATGCGCTACACTGGCGTATTGTCCGACAGCTTTATCCAAAGTCGCTATGGCGAGATGGCGCAGCGTCAGCCGAGTGAATTTAGCTATGGGCTAAATGATGGTAGCATTCAAGTGGCAGCACACTGTTGGCAGACAGCACATATCCAAAATGATGGCGTTGGCGTGCTGTGCCTAAAAGATCCGCTCAGCTACACGCCGACCTCAGGCCATGTGAATTTGGTTATCCAAAATCTCGATACGCAGGTGTTCTCAGCGGCATTGCCAAGTGACATCCAATGGCAATCAATGCTTAACGGCCGCGTGCTGGCAACATGGCGTCAAGGCGCTAAGCCGACTGTCGATGCGGTACTGTACTCAGATGATGGCAGCATCGGGCTTACCCAAGATGACACGGGCTATGTCGAGATGCCGTATCAACGCGCCTCAGTGATCGCTAAGAGCGTCGATGAGGGCTTAAAGATTCGCACAGATGTCTTGGGTTCGGCAGGGCGTGGTTATGCCGATGTCATCATCGATCCATATGGTCAAAATAAGCCCATCTCAGGCGCTTTGGTGATGAATGATCTGAATTTGGCAGTCATCAGACCGTTTTTCCCGAATATCCAAACGCTGACAGGGCGTGTGAATCTGGCAGGTGGCTTGGGCGGCACTTTATCAAAGCCATTATTCTATGGCAATGCCGATCTGACTGATGGCGCGCTTGCTGTCGTTGGTGTGCCTCTGCCATTATCAGACATCACCGCGCAGATGAATATCCGTGGCACCAATGCCACTTTGGATGGCAGCTTTAAGGCTGGCACAGGTGAGGGTCTGCTGATGGGGAGTATGGATTGGGCGAATGAATTACAGGCACGCTTGACGGTATCGGGTGAAAATTTGGCCGTCAACCAGCCGCCATTGGTGACAGCGCAAATCAGCCCAGATCTACAAATTACCGTCCGACCCACCCAAAAATATGTCAATATTCAAGGCGTGGTCAGTGTGCCAACAGCGACCATCCGACCACCTGAGGCGACAGCGGACATCGTAGCTGAGTCACCTGATGTGACGGTGCTGGATCGTCGTATTACGGGTAATATCGATCAGATCTTAGCGCAGGTAGAACCTTGGAGCATCAATGCCAACATTGGCGTGGATCTGGGCAGAAATATTGAATTTCGTGGCTTTGGCGCGCGCGTGCCACTGGCGGGAGCGCTGCATCTGACACAGTCAGGTCAAGGCGTGATGCAGGCGCTCGGTGTGGTGCAGGTCTCTGAACGCACCAAGATCGATGTCATCGGCCAAAATCTTGATTTGAATTATGCTCAGATTCGCTTTAATGGTGATCTGACCAATCCGCGCCTATCGATCGAGGGCGAAAAACAAATCGAAGGCCAAACGGTCGGTGTGCGCATCCGTGGTACGGCGGCAGATCCTGACATCACGGTATTTAATGATGCTGGCTTGGGCGAGCAGCAGGCGATGAATGCGCTGATCACAGGGCGCATCAGTGAAGCCAGCGACACAGGCATCACTGAGCAAGGTTTCCGCTCACAAGTGACCAATCACTTGGTGGCAGCAGGCCTTAGCCTTGGCTTGTCAGGCACGCGCGAGATCACCAATCAAATCGGTCAAGTGCTCGGCTTACAAAGTCTCACCATTGATGCTTCGGGCAATTCAGATGATACCAATGTCAATGTCACTGGCTATATCACACCGGATCTGTACATCCGTTATGGCGTGGGCGTGTTCAATGCCGAATCCAGCCTATCGATGCGCTATCAGCTGACTCGCCGTGTCTATATCGAGGCGACCAGTGCCACTGAGAACATGGTAGATGTGATTTATCGTTGGAAATTTTAATGATTTTCGATGAGGTATCATAAGCCAATCAACGCGCGAACTTATGCCATCAACAGCCAAAACCCAAAAAGCACCATCGGCTGACAGTGCTTTTTGGGTTGGAGAAAGAAGGCTGCTTATAACAAGCAGTAAGTTGAGTAATTATTTGGTCAAAATCAAGCGGTTATTGCGAGTTAGACGCAGGCGATATTCTTCACCTTGATGCTCGATACGGACTTCCTTGGTCATGGCAAATAGATTTTGTGAATACAGTGTCGGTAGGCGAGTGTTTTCACGGTTGCTGAAGTAGCGAGCGATGGTCATAGTCATGGCGAGTTTCCTTTTATTGACGGGTGATGGGTGGTTATCCCAAGCCGTAAGCTAATACTGATGAACATAATTTGCGTCAAGACGCATCAATGATGATTATTATGCCAAAAATAGCAAGTTTATGAAACCAGATATCAAATGCTATTTGTTTTTAAACAATAATAATTATCATTTGTTTTTATGATAGCAGATTTTTGATAAATTGCAAATGCAAATCATAAAAATTGGCAAAATTTATCAAAAAAGTTTCCAACCCATTGAATTTATTATAATTATCATGATGAATACTTACGTTAACAACCCCCAAACTCATCCCATCATCCGTGTCGCAGTGGCGGTGATTCGCTATCATGATGAATTTTTGCTGGCCATGCGTCATCAGCATCAACATCAAGGCGGCAAGCTAGAATTTGTCGGTGGCAAGATAGAGCAGGGCGAATCGGCTGAATCTGCACTGATTCGAGAAGTGGGTGAAGAGATTGGGCTACAGTTAAAAACCGACCAGTTGGTTCGTTTTGGCGTGATTGCTCATGACTATACGGATAAGTCAGTTGAGCTGCATATTTATCAAGCACATCTTAATGAAAGTGAGTACCAAGAGTTTCGCCATCGCACACATGGCTGTGAGAGCCAAGCGCTGCATTGGCTAAGTTTGGATGAGCTGCTTGCCAGTGGTGAGCGTCTGCCTGCTGCCAATCTGCGGATTTTGGATTGGCTTGGCCTTTGTGATACGCTGATTATTTCGCACGGCTTGACGCACTTTGGCACCCAAGATGATTTTGAGCGGTATTATATAGATAATCTACCAAGTCATGCATACTTCTATCTGCGTCCACAGACAGATGTGATGACGACCAGGCAGCTATATCAAGCCATCCGCACGCATCGCCCTGATATTCGCCTGATGATCAAAGATGATGTGTATTGTGCGTACCGTGATGAATGGGACGGCGATGTGATGGTCAAATTATCCGCACAGACATTGGCAAATATAACTCATCGCATTACACAAGGCATGGATATTTCAGCGGATTTGCCATCAGATTTGCCCATCATGGTCGGTGTGCATGATGCTAATGAAGTGATGATGGCAAACTTGCTCGCTCGCCATGTCCGTATCATCGCTGCGATGGTCTCGCCTGTACTGCCCACCCAAAGCCATCCAACGGCACCAGTACTGGGCTGGCAGCGCTTTAGCGAGTTGGCAGGGCAGCTGTCGATGCCTGCGATTGCGCTTGGTGGGATAAATCCATCTGATGTAGTGACGGCAAAAGCTTATGGGGCGGTGGCAATCAGTGGCATTCGCGGTATGCTGTGATTTGCCTGTATTGACAGCAAATTGCACATAATTCATACAGATTGATTCATATTTACATAAATTATATAAATATTGCCATTTTATAAATTAATTTAAATTGCGTCGGCGGTCATTTTGTTTTACAATCTTGTCGATTAAGCAATTTTTTTATGCCGAAGGTGTGCCAAATCGCATCATCGGTTCATCCAAACTGATTTATCATGAAAAAGGTGGCTCTATGTCTGCTAATCTGTACCAATCTCATTTGGCAACTCGCCAAGCCCAAGAAGCAACCGCAGCCAAGCTTATTGCAGCGCTAAGCTTGTTGGCAGCAAAAGATGTAACCGTATCGTTCTTTGGTGAGCGTGTGGCATTGTCTGTTGCCAAGGTGTTGGCACTGCATGATCAGCACGGTGTGGATGTGGCTGCATCATTGGCACTGGCAGAAAGCTTGGTTGCACAGGGTACGGCGACTGCTCGTATTGACCTAGGTCAAGCCATCAAAGCAGGCAAATCAGCAGCAGACTTCGCTCAAGGCACAGCAGCGGCGACAGATGTCGTACTGTATGGCTTTGGCCGTATCGGTCGTATCCTAGCACGCCTATTGATGAGCCGTCCTGCATCATCAGCAGGCCTACAGCTAAAAGCCATCGTCGTGCGTCCAGCGGGTGAAGGCGACCTTGCCAAGCGTGCAAGCTTACTAGAGCGTGACTCAGTACATGGTTGGTTTGATGGTAGCGTAAGCATCGATGAAGCCAATAACGGCATCATCGCCAATGGCCGCTTTATCCAAGTCATCTATGCAGCTGACCCAAGCGAAATCGACTACACCGCTTATGGCATCGATAACGCACTGGTCATCGACAATACAGGTAAATGGAAAGATGAAGCAGGTCTAGGCAAGCACCTAGCCTCAAAAGGCGTAGCAAAAGTACTGCTAACCGCACCTGCCAAAGGCGACATCAAAAATGTGGTCTATGGTGTGAACCATGACACCATCGGCGATGACAAAATCGTCTCAGCAGCCAGCTGCACCACCAACGCCATCACCCCAACACTAAAAGTACTACACGATGCCTTTGGTGTGGTCAATGGTCATATG
Source organism: Moraxella sp. RCAD0137 (assembly GCF_002894025.1). NCBI lineage: Bacteria > Pseudomonadati > Pseudomonadota > Gammaproteobacteria > Moraxellales > Moraxellaceae > Moraxella > Moraxella sp. RCAD0137. The sequence continues at coordinate 9,906 of NZ_LTCC01000004.1, read as the reverse complement.
GAAACGGTTCACGCTTTCACTAATGACCAAAACCTAGTGGACAACCACCACAAAGCTGACCGCCGTGGCCGTGCTGCACCGCTGAACATGGTGATGACTTCTACAGGCGCGGCATCTGCTGTCTCAAAAGCCATTCCAGAGCTAAAAGGCAAGCTATCAGGCAATGCCATCCGTGTACCGACACCAAATGTCTCATTGGCAATCTTGAACCTGAACTTCGAAAAAGAAGTCGGCACCGCTGATGATCTCAATGCCTTTATCAAAGCTGTCGCCCAAAGCGAACAATGGCAAGAGCAAATTAACTACTCAGATTCACCAGAAGCAGTCTCAACGGACTTTGTCGGTTCTGAAAAAGTGGCGATTTTTGATGCCAAAGCGACCATCGCCAATGGCAACCGTGCAACCATGTACATCTGGTACGATAACGAAATGGGCTATAGCACCCAAGTTATCCGTGTCGCTGAAGAGATGGCAGGCGTGCGTTACTAATCGCTTTATTGCTGATTAACAAAACCACCAAATGGCTAAAGCTGTTTGGTGGTTTTTGTTTGATTTACAGAACCGTTGATTCACAAGAGTTGCTTCTTATTCAGCGCTTTAATGAGATTTAAAAATAAGGATTGGTTGTCGGGTGACAATAAAGAAAATTCATGCAATAACTCAATCTGCTCATCACTAAATTGCTTGATTTGGGCGGTGTAATTATCATCACCAAATCTTAACCAATGAATATCCACGCTAAGCCAATCAGCAAGCACTTCTAATTTGTCTTGACTTGGAAAAGAAATAGCATACAGCCAATTGCTGGCGGTCTGCACTGTAATCGCTTTGCCGTCAAATTGGGTGTTAAATCCTTTGGCAAGAGCGGTTGGGCTAATGGGTATTGAGCGATTGGACAGGCTTTGGCGAAGTCGTTCACTAAATGCTTGCCTACTATTTTGCGAAGTATTTATCATTTGCTCAAATTAGCATAAATGAATACAAGTTTTTATTGATAAATTTATCAACAAATAATATAATAATTGTAAGAATATTGTAGCATTCAAAATTTAGCATTCAAAATTTCAACGCTAATTGCAAGGAGTAAACAGTGAAAAAATTTCTTATGTATGGCTTGGTCATAATCATTGCATTGTTTGTACTAGTCATTGCCATGTCAGGTGGTGAGTCAAGTTCTTCAAATTCTACAAGTACAACAGCCGAAACTAAGGCGGAAGAAGTGCCAGAAGAAGTCATTGTTGTAAGCTCAAAAGAATTGGCGAAAGCATATGAGAGCAATGAAGTTGCAGCGGATAAACAATACAAAGGTAAAACACTAGAAATTACTGGTAAGGTAGATGGTATTGATAGCGGTATTGGCGATCAGGCTATTGTAAAGTTGAATGGCGTTAATCAATTTTTAAGCGTGATGGCGAAAGGTGATGATGCATTCAATGAATATGCAACAACATTAAACAAAGGACAAAATGTTACTTTGATTTGCAAGGGTGATGGCGAAGTGATTGGCGCACCAAATCTTACAGATTGCAAGCCAAAACAATAATATAGGCAAAAGAAATGCAAAACCACCAAATACCCCAATTTGGTGGTTTTGCTTTGTCTAATGCCTACATCATCGATAAAGAGCCATTAGTTAAGTAAATGCTTGTCGCAAAGCTTGCACTGCATCATCAAAGGCGGCTTTGGCATCATCGATTTGCCCTGCGATATTGATAAATGGATGAGGCAGCGTCTGATAGACTTTTAAGGTAGTGGGTACGCCATCGGCGGTAAGCTTATTGGCATAATCCACGCCTTCATCACGCAAGGGATCAAAGCCTGCTACCCAGACATAAGCAGGGCAGACGCCTGTGGTGTCCCCAAAAATCGGCGATGCCAAAGGATTGGTTTTGTGCTGACTATCTTGTAGATACTGCTCGGTGTACCAGCGCATCTTGGCACGCTCCAAGAATAATCCTGTGGCGAACAGCTCATACGATGCCCGTTCACGGCTCATATCCACCCACGGCACCCACAGCATCTGTACGATGGGTTTGATGGTATCATTTTTGGTTTGCTGGGCGACGACAGCTGCCAAATTACCACCAGCACTATCGCCACCGACACCGATTCGCTTTTGATCGATGCCAAGTTCTTTGGTGTGATGAGCCACATAGCGAAACGCTGCCAAGCCATCATTGACAGGCGTGGGAAAAGGATGCTCAGGCGCCAGTCGATAATCGACAGCGATGATGGCGCAATCAGCCTGCAGTGCCAAGTGCTGACAGACTGTATCGTGCGATTTTAGCGAGCCTGCAACATAACCACCACCGTGATAGAACACAAGGCACGGCAGGTTTTTATCCACTTTTTTGCTCAAAAGCCGCTTTTTTAGGGGTTTGTAGATGCGAAGGGTGATCTGCTCACGATCATCGGCATCGATGCGGATGTCTTTGATGGCGACATCACGGCTTGATGGCTGCGACAGCCAAGCACCTTGCTCATCAAACTCCGCTCGCGTCTCATCGACACTGGCCAGATGATTTGGCGGTGGTGAGAACAGTTTTAAGAGCATTTGCAGTGGCAGATTTAAGGTTTGATCATTGATGATGAGGGGTTTGCCGACGATTTTTGTCATCATCGCAGGCGGCAGTTTGACCAGTTTTTTGACCAATAGCCGCTGAATGGGTAGCGCGAGCTTTTGAGTGTTGTTTTTGAGCGTCTGTTTCATCCTTGATCTCCATAAGTTAGCCTTATCCTGTGCTTGTACTGTTGTTTGGCATCAGTCATGTTAGCACAAAAATTATCGGGCTGAAAGTGCTGTGTTAGGGAAACGACAGCCATGCTACTTGCCAAATCACAGCGCGGATGGCTTTGGCATCTGATGGTGAAACAGCAAGCATGCGGCTGCCAACTTAATAATCCCCCAAAACCTGCCAAACTGTGCTAAAATACATTACTATGCCCAAATTTTGTGCGGTGGGTGGTCGCATGGGCGAATGATTTTTTTTAATTTAGTCAGAATTTAGTCAGTTGGAAAAGATATGCGTTTTATTGATGAAGCTGTGATCAGCGTCAAAGCAGGTGATGGCGGTAATGGGATTGTGAGTTTTCGCCGTGAGAAATTTGTCCCAAAAGGTGGGCCAGATGGCGGTGATGGTGGTAAAGGCGGTGATGTCTATGCTATCGCTGATGATAATACCAATACTTTGGTGGATTATCGTTATACCCGTAAATTCGAAGCTCGCCGTGGCGAAAATGGCGGTAGCAAAAACTGCTCGGGCAAGGGCGCGGATGATATTTATTTGGCGGTGCCGATTGGTACGACGATTATTGATACCGATTTGGATTTGGTGATTGGTGATTTGACCGAAAAAGGCCAAAAAATTCTCATCGCCAAAGGGGGTGATGGCGGATTTGGTAATACCCGCTTTAAATCCAGTACCAACCAAGCACCGCGTAAAGCCACACCAGGTTTCCCAGGTCAAGCCAAAAACATCAAGCTTGAGCTAAAAGTTGTCGCTGATGTCGGCTTGATTGGCCTGCCAAATGCTGGCAAATCAACCTTTATCCGTCAAGTATCGGCAGCTCGCCCAAAAGTGGCAGATTATCCATTTACCACGCTTGTGCCAAATCTTGGCGTGGTCGATGTCGGCACGCACCAGTCCTTTGTGATGGCGGATATTCCAGGTCTGATTGAAGGTGCGTCCGATGGTGCAGGGCTTGGTATTCGTTTTCTTAAGCATGTGGCGCGTACTCGTCGCCTGCTCCACATCGTCGATGTACAGCCGATCGATGGCTCAGATCCTGTAGCGAACGCTGAGATTATTCTAAATGAACTTGAGAAATTCTCGCATGAACTGTCACAGCTACCGCAGATTTTGGTATTGAATAAAATTGACCAAATCCCTGAAGAAGAACAAAATGCCGTCTGTACAGATATTGTCGCTCGTCTAGGCTGGACGGGTATGGTGTTTCGCACATCAACCCTGACTGGGGATGGTGTGGATGCAGTGAAGTTTCATTTGATGAACGCCATCGAAGAAGAGCGTGAGCGTGAAATCGAAGACCCAATCTTTGCCGAAGAACAGGCCGAACGCTTCCGTCGTCTCGAAGAAGAAGTGCGTCACAACACCGAAATCCAAAAAGAAGCCTATCGTGCGATGCGTAAAGCACAGCGTGAAGGCATCAGTGATGATGACGATGATGATTTTAATGAAGATGATTATGATGTCAAAGTCGAGTACGCACCGTACTGATTGGGCTTGATGGATGGCATGATGGATAAGCACATGAACACCAAACGCATCGTCGTAAAAATCGGCTCATCACTTCTGACCAACAACGGTCGGGGGCTGGATCGCACGGCGATTTATGAATGGGCAAGACAAATCGCCGAGCTACAAAACAGCGGTCATGAAGTGCTGCTGGTCTCAAGTGGCGCGGTGGCTGAAGGGGTGGTGCGAATGAATCTGCCTGAGCGGCCCAAAAAGCTAGAAGCCTTGCAGGCGTGTGCATCCATCGGGCAGATGGGGCTGATTGAGACTTGGTGGCAAGCACTGATCCAAAAAGGCGTGCAGTCGTCACAAGTACTGCTGACCCATGATGATTTATCCCATCGTTCTCGTTATCTGAATATCTCACAGACCATCGCTCAGCTGATGGAGTGGCGTGTCGTGCCAGTGATTAACGAAAACGACACCATCAGCTATGATGAGATTAAGTTTGGGGACAATGACAGTCTTGGGGCGATGGCAGCGGCGATGATCCATGCCGATTTGTATATCATTTTGACTGACCAAGATGGCGTATTTACTGACAATCCCCGCACCAATCCTGATGCCAAGCTGATCGAGCAAGAGCGCGCGATGGCAGATTATTTGTTCGATGTCGCAGGTGATGGCGGCAAATGGGGTAGTGGCGGTATGCTGACCAAAATCCGTGCCGCACGTCTAGCTGCGATGAGTCAATGCCAAACCGTGATTGCCAGTGGCAAGGTGGATGATGTGATTATCCGCTTGGCTCGTGGTGAGCGTATCGGCACACTACTGACGACCGATAGCACGGATAAGCTGATTGCCAAAAAACAATGGCTGGCTGCACATATCCGCATGGCAGGCACGCTGATTATCGATGATGGGGCAAAAACCGCCATCACGACCAATCACAAGAGCCTGTTGCCGATTGGTGTGATCGAGGTGCAGGGTGATTTTGATGCAGGTAGTGTGGTGCAGATCGTCGATACCGCCAAAACTCGCATTGCTGTCGGTCAAGTCGGCTTTTCATCAGAGGATGCCAAATTAATCATCCAAAAAAACTCCGCCCAAATCAAGGCTATTTTACCGCATATCGATGAAAAATCCGTGATGGTGCATCGAGATGAGATGGCGATTTTATAACGATTGACTTGCAAAATTTTAAAATTAACACTTGCTAATGATCACCAATGATTTGCTAATTTAGGATAAGCTATGACCGAATTTGCTCCACTAAAAAATGACCGCCTACTGCGTGCCATCCGCTTTGAACCTGTGGATACGACACCTGTGTGGATGATGCGTCAAGCAGGGCGTTATTTGCCAGAGTACAAAGAAGTCCGCGCACAGGCTGGGGATTTTTTGAGTCTATGTAAAGATACTGATAAGGCAACCGAAGTGACTTTGCAGCCGCTGCGTCGTTTTGAGTTGGATGCGGCGATTTTGTTCAGTGATATTTTGACGATTCCTGATGCCTTTGATTTGGGTCTGTATTTTGCCGAAGGTGAAGGCCCTAAACTGAAAAAGACCGTCCGCACCGAAGCGGATATCACCGCCTTGCCAAAGATTGATATGAATTCATCGCTGGATTATGTGATGAAGGCAGTGACAAGCATTCGCACAGCGTTGAACGGTCAAGTGCCGCTATTTGGTTTCTCGGGCAGTCCGTGGACATTGGCGACTTATATGGTCGAGGGTGGTTCTAGCCGTGAGTTTCGCCATACCAAGCAGATGATGTATGCCACACCTGAGCTGTTGCACGCACTGCTAGCCAAGATCGCTGATGCGGTGGTGGATTATCTGGATGCCCAAATCCATGCAGGGGCGCAGATTGTGCAGATTTTTGATAGCTGGGGTGGAGCACTTGGTCATCGCCAATTTGCCGAATTTAGCCATCGCTACAACAAAGATATCGTCAAGCGTCTAAAAGCCATCCATCCTGAAGTGCCTGTGGTGCTATTCACCAAAGGCGGTGGGCTGTGGCTGGATATCCAAGCTGATAGCCAAGCCGATGCATTGGGACTGGACTGGACGATGCCACTGGATAAGGCACGCCATACGCTATCAGCGCTGAACGCCAAAAAAGCCCTACAAGGCAACCTAGACCCTGCGACCATCTATGGCACACCTGATGCCATCCGAGCTGAAGTCAAGCGTATGCTGGATGATGCTTATGTGCTGGATAAGACAGGCTATGTGGCGAACTTCGGGCATGGCATTACCCAGTGGTCAAATCCTGATCATGCCAAAGCCTTTATCGATGCGGTGCATGACTATCAGATTTAACTTGGTAAAAGACTTGGTGTGTGCCAAGTCTTTTTTTGATCTATAATCACTGCTACAGATACGCATTGATTTATTGATCAGGATATCGGCTTGGCTTTTTTCATTGATGATCAATGATAAGAGTAAAGCAAGCTTCTTTGTACTAAAAATCGCGTCGCTGGGCTAGGATGCGTGCATGAATGATGGTAAAATGACGGCAGATTTTTGGATGATGCATCTGTTGGATTATTCAGACAATTTCATCTGATCATTGATATAAATTTAATAGTCATAAAAGGATACTCTCATGGCAAATCAAATTTCAGTCGGCATCATCGGCGGTACAGGTTATACAGGAGTTGAGCTGCTGCGCATCTTAAGCCGCCATCCCTTGGTTATTGTGAAGTATTTGACTTCTCGCAGCGAGGCGGGCAAAAGCGTCAGCGAGATTTTCCCAAGCCTGCGCGGCGTGTGTGATCTTGCATTTTGTGATATGACTGATGAGACGATGGCGATGATGGCTCGCGATTGTGATGTGGTGTTTTTTGCCACACCGCATGGCGTGGCGATGGCGCATACTCCTGCACTGGTGGAGCAGGGCGTAAAAGTCATCGATCTGGGCGCGGATTTTCGTTTGCAGTCGCTGGATGAGTTTGAACAATGGTATGGCATGGCGCACACTTGCCCAGATATTCTAAAAGACAGCGTGTATGGCTTAACTGAGGTGACGCGTGCCAAAGTGGCTACAGCCAAGGTCATCGCCAATCCTGGCTGTTATCCGACGACAGCGATTTTGGGGCTAAAACCGATTATCGATACCGAAAATATGCAGCAGCAAGCATTGGTCGATGGTCGCATCATCATCGATGCCAAATCAGGCATCTCGGGCGCTGGGCGCCAAGGTAAGCTTGCCATCAGCTACGCCGAGACCGCTGATAATTTCAGTGCTTATGGCGTTGTTGGTCATCGACACAGCCCAGAGATTGCGCAGGGCGTGCAGGCGGTATTGGGGGCAGATTTTGACCATCGGATTCGCTTTGTGCCACATCTGGTGCCGATGATCCGTGGGATGTTTAGCACCATTCATGTGCCATTGTCGCATGCAGGTGAGCAGGTGGATTGGCAGGCGGCGTTCGAGTCGGTTTATGCAGATGAATATTTCATTGATGTCTTACCAAAAGGTGTGCTGCCAGATACCCGTTCGGTGAAAGCGTCGAATAAGCTGCGCATCGCCATCCATCAGCAGGCAGATATGCTGACTGTACTGGTGGTGCAGGATAATCTGGTCAAAGGCGCGGCAGGCCAAGCGGTGCAGAATATGAATGTGATGTTTGGCTTTGATGAGACCATCGGTTTGACTTTGGTGCCGATTACGCCTTGATGACTATGATGGCGACTTTGGTCGAACGCAGCAAATTATGTCATCTGATGGCGCTGAATTTTAGCCCAACTGATGTGATATAAGATCAAATGCCGCCATCAAAAGCCATCAACCTTGCTGCAAAAATTATTAGCATTTGCCAACAACAGACAAAAATATTGGCAATATTCATGTGCTAAAATTTGCACAACCGATTTTATCGTCATCTGGCTGCGTGTCATTCGCGCATTTAGGAAAATCTATGCAACCAAATCACTTTCATCGCCAATCTGGCATCAGCGTGCTGCTAATATTATCATGGCTATTGTTGGCAGTTTTTGCTGTCATTATCGGCTATCTGCTGATGAATCCAGGTGTCGTCACCAAAAGCAGTGAAACACCAGCGCCTGCCATCGCAGCACCGAGCGAGCCACAAGCATGGCAGCCGACTTTGGATAATACCACCAAAACCAATCCAGACACCCCAGCACCGATCGCTTCTTATCACGATGCAGTGAATCGTGCGGCGCAGTCGGTGGTGAATATTTATACCACGCAGACCACCAGCGCAGAGGTGTATTCCAATGACCCTGTGATGCAGCGCTTTTTGGAGCGTTATTATGGCGGCTCACCCCAAGGCAGCAGCCTTGGCTCGGGCGTAGTGGTGTCTGATGAAGGCTATATCATTACCAATGCTCATGTCATCGAATCAGCCGATGAGATCGTCGTGGCATTCAATGATGGCAGAAAAGCCACTGCCACTGTCGTCGGCAGCGATGCAGACAGCGATCTGGCGGTGATCAAGGTGCAGCTGGATAATCTGGTGCCAATGGCATTTCGCGCCGATCCGATCCGTGTCGGTGATGTGGCGTTGGCGATCGGCAATCCTTTTGGGGTCGGTCAGACGGTCACTCAGGGCATCATTTCAGCGACAGGGCGCGCTGGCATTGGTGTCAGTAGCTTTGAGGATTTTATTCAGACGGATGCTGCGATCAATCCTGGTAATTCAGGCGGTGCGCTGGTGGATGCCAATGGTGCCTTGATCGGGATTAACACGGCGATATACTCACGCTCTGGTGGCTCGATGGGTATTGGCTTTGCCATTCCGACCCAGATCGTGCAGCAAGTGATGACGGGTTTGATCACCACAGGCAAGGTCAGCCGTGGGTGGATGGGTATCGAGATGGCGCGGACGATGAACGATCCGACGCGTGTAGAAGACAATGCGGTGACAGTGGCACATGTCTGGGAAAATAGCCCAGCTGCGGCAGCAGGCGTGCAAGTCGGTGATGTCATCAGCAGCATTGATGGCATACAGATTAAAGATGCCAATGCGCTAATCGGCATCGTCGCGCGTAAGGCGCCTGGCAGTCAGCTGTCGATGGAGGTACTGCGCAATCAGACACCGATGACGCTGCAAGTGGTGCTGGCTGAACGACCAAATTTTGATGAATTGACACAGTCTCAGCGCACCCCTGCCAATCCATCTGCGCCATCAGCACCTTCGCAAGCTGAACAAATCCAAGAGCTGATGCGTCAGTTGCAGCAGCTGCGCCAAGATCAGCGCTAGGCGATAAGCTTGGATCAATCGTAAGCTGCCATCTGGTGACTCCATACAGCTTCGGTTATGAGAATCGATCATCAAGTCATCAGACGATGGCTTGATTTTTTATGATGTATTGTTTAACAATCTAATTTATTTTATCATTCAAATAATTAAAACCACCCATCTGTCATCAAGCTTAACCCTGTCAGATGTGTCATCAAGGGTGATGGTGATTATTGGTTGTATGGTTGATGGTCGTGTCAGCTTATACCATTGAATATTTGAACAGTGAGAGGGTGATGTACACTGGCTGGGCTATAAAGCATTGAGATGGCTTAATTTTTTTACCCAGTAATCACTGATAAAAACACCCCAAGGCTGAACCGACCCCCAATTCTTAGACACCAGTTTAAGATTAACGGTTAAGGTTTAATAAAGGACTGAGTTCTGTATTGTACAGGACTCAGTCCTTTTAATTTTACTTTTATTCTATCATGATT